>CAYGZC010000153.1:0-2916 GCA_964354225.1 uncultured Chlorobiaceae bacterium
GTTATACGACCGATACAAATGCACACTTCAAATGGGAGGAAGTGACCAGTGGGGAAATATTACCTCAGGTATTGATTTGATTCGAAGATCACGAGGTGCTGAAGCACACGCGATTGTTTTTCCTTTAATAATAACCTCAACTGGTGTGAAGTTTGGTAAGACGGAGGGAGGAACAATCTGGCTTGATCCTGAACGGACTTCACCGTACAGATTTTATCAATACTGGTACAATACAGATGACCGGGATGTTGTGAAGTATTTGAAGTTCTTCACACTATTGCCAGAAGATCAAATTATAGAGTTAGAAAAATCAACTGAAAAGAATCCTGAGAAACGCGAAGCGCAAACCAAACTTGCACTGGAAGTGACAAGCATGCTTCACGGTGAGACTGCACTTGCTCAGGCAGTGAAAGCATCAAAAATATTCTTCGGCGGAGAGATAAAAGATGTTAGTGAAGAAGAATTGGTAGATATTTTCAGCGATGTTCCATCAACAGAAATTGCAGAAGATCAGCTTGGTGGTGCAGGTATGCCGTTGATTGATTTGATGGTTACTGCCGGTATTACAAAATCAAAGGGTGAAGCCCGCCGAGCAATTCAGGGCGGTGGGATTTATCTTGAGAACATACGCGTCACCGATGCAGAAAAGAAAGTTACTGTTACAGATGCATTTCATGGGAAGTTCATTGTATTAAGAAAAGGTGCGAGGAATTATTGGTTAGTGAAGGTGGTGTAAATGGAAATATCAATCTCATACGGTAAACGTAAAATCGAATTCTTCGCCGATCCTTCTTTAGCCAACTGGCACATCATCAAACCGAAATTTAAAGAAGCCGTTCTGAATCCGGAGGAAGTTTTCCAAGCGGTGTGCAGCAGTCCAGTTGGATGTCAGCCGTTAAAAGAAATTATTAAGCCGGATGATCGGGTAGTAATTGTTACATCTGACGGTACAAGGTCGGTTCCAAATAAGATATTGATACCTATGATTATCAGAATGCTTCAGGTGCCGATTGAGAACATAACTATACTTCTCGGAAACGGAACACATCGCAGAAACACACCAACAGAGATAGAAGAGATGTTCGGGGTCGAGCTTGCTAATACATTACGAATCGTAAATCATGATGCTTTTGATACAAGGCAGAATCAGTTGGTGGGGAAGACAGCGAGCAAAGGGAGTGTCTATGTTAACAAACTTTACCTCCAGGCAAATAAACGAATTGTACTCGGTTTCATCGAGCCGCATTTCTTTGCCGGTTTTTCAGGCGGTGCAAAAGGGATTATACCGGGCATTGCTGGGATTGAAACAATCCTTCATCTTCATCGCGCGGAATTAATTGCTCATCCAAAAAGCACCTGGGGTGAGGTGGTCAACAATCCAATTCAAAATGAGATTGCTGAGATGATAAAAATGTGTCCGCCTGATTTCCTTGTTAATGTTACACTTAATTCTGAAAAACAAATCACAGGTTTGTACGTTGGGAATTATTCTGATGCACATGCACAGGGCTGCACACAGGTAAAGGAATTATCTATGATTTCTGTGTCTCATAAATTTCCGATTGTGATAACTTCGAACAGTGGTTACCCTCTTGATCAAAATCTTTATCAAACAGTTAAGGGTATATCAGCCGCGGCACGGATCGTGGAGCAGGGTGGGATTATTTTTGTTGCTAGCGAGTGTGCTGATGGAATTCCGAGCAACGGTAACTTTGCTCAAATAATGATGCAGGGTTCTTCACCTGATGACGTTCTGCATTGGATTCTTAATCAAAGAACCCCTGTGCTCGATCAATGGCAAGGACAAATTCTTGCAAGTATTTTGAAGAAAACAGATGTTGCAATTTATTCTTCCATTCCATCCGATACACTCAAGACATTAAAGCTCATCCCTATTGATAATTTGCAAACTGCTGTGACCGACCGGATTAGCTCGCTTGGTAACAGAGTTGATGTTGCAATCATCCCCGATGGACCGCTGACAATAGCGTCAGTCGAGCCTTAGGGATTATCTATTGTTTTTGAATCTAATGGTTGTGAGGTTTTGGCAGTCTCACCATCGTGGTTTCCATTTCCGAGATTGAAAATAGAATTAAGGATCCCGAATTGACCCGCCATAACGACGATTGTGTAACAAATGAGAAGGGAAGCTGAAAGAATTTGTCTCACAGATAACTTCATAAATCAAATATACAATCCGAATTCGCGCGTTGGTTGCATTTGGCACTGATTGAGATGCATCACGAGTGGAAATGGCAGAAAGAAGTATAATTAAATAGAATTCCTCAAATTGTGTCACTTTATGAACGATTTACTTGTTTAGTGATTAGAAATTTTGTATTTTCATTCGTTTTAATGAGAGATTATATCCATTACATAACATATCCTTACACGAAGCCCTCTCTTTTCAGAAAGGTTGCAACATCTATCCTTTTGTGTATACTTATCCTTGCCAGTCACTCTAATTTGCGTGCCCAGATAGTAGCAGATTCTTCATTAGCAACAATCTTGGCGCGAGCATATTCAATGCTCCAGGTTAATTCACCTGATGCTGAACAATTATTTGAGAAAGCTGCTACGATGGACCCCAACAATGTTTCAGTGAGAAAGCAGCTAGGTTATATTTATCATTCGAATAAAAAATATGAAATGGCGCTTCGGCAATATACAATAGCCGACAGCTTGAGTCCATCCGATACAACGAAATTAAATATGGCTCATGTGCTGGTAATGTTAAATCATAAAAAAGATGCTGAAGTGATAGTCCGTCAACTACAAAAAAGTAGCTCGCCTGATATTTGCAATCGGGTAGCATCTCAATTTTCTGAATCCTTCTTTTCATCACCTTCTGTATGGTGGACACGCGTCTATTTATCACCGTATTATGATACCCGATGGAAAACATCTTTTTATTAT
>CAYGZC010000154.1:0-2261 GCA_964354225.1 uncultured Chlorobiaceae bacterium
GACACTTTGAAGCTATCGATGCTGGATAATGATTGGCTTGCCAAGATGATTGATCGAAATGCATTCAAAATATCTCATGCGCGATTGAGCGACCAGATTATCCTCACAGCTTCGACTGAAGAGCTCCAGCGGCTTGTAAAAAGGTATGCAGATAACTCGAAGGCATTTCCCAACGCGGCAATATTTCGAAAAGTTAAATAATTTAAAAATAATACTCTCTTTGTACAAGTCCCGATTTATTTTGCATTATAGAACATCAAAAAATACCTGTTCTTTTTTAAACAATACACAATATTATTTCTGATTTCAAATCCTTTATCATTATAAAAAACCAGGAGTCATAAATGAAAAATAAATTTTTGCTACTTTCCGTCCTTGTAACAATTTCCCTTTTGTTTACAGCGCTTACCTTCCCGGACGAGGGAATGTGGATGCTCAACCAGATCAGCAAGCTCCCTTGGTCAAATATGGAGAAGCATGGTCTCCAATTAACACCAGAGCAAGTTTACAATGCTAACGGTACAAGTTTAAAGGATGCAATCGTTCTTCTCGGCGGGGGAACAAGCTCTTTCATCTCACCAAATGGATTGATCCTCACAAATCATCACGTTGCATTTGGTGCTATCCAATCGGTTAGTTCAGTAGAAGAGGATCGACTGAAAGACGGGTTCTATGCAAAGACAAAGGAAGAAGAACTATCGGTTCCCCAGTACACAGCACAGGTAATAGTAAGCCAGAAAGATGTTACCGATGAGGTACTTGGTGCTATAAGTGATACATTGTCTCCGGATGCGAGATCAAAAGCAATTCAAGCGAAGTCACGCGAAATCGAAAAAAGAGAAAAGGGTACTACTGAATATGAATGCCGTATTTCAGAATTTTATAATGGTAACAAATATGTTCTTTTCACACATGAAGTATTTAGAGATGTACGTTTAGTTTATGCGCCTCCGACAGCAATCGGTAACTATGGTGGTGAAGTCGATAACTGGTATTGGCCCCGGCATACAGGCGACTTCTCGTTGATGCGAGTATATGTTGCACCTGATGGCAAACATGCAAAGTATGCTAAAGAAAATGTTCCTTATCAGCCAAAAGTATTTTTGCCCATTTCCATTCGGGGATACGCTGAAGGTTCATTCGCAATGATAATGGGATTTCCCGGACGAACTTTCCGCTACCGGACATCTCCCGAAATCCAACTTGCAAAAGATGAAACTCTTCCAATGAACATCGAGCTTTTTAAAATTCGTATGGATATTATTGAAGCAGCAGGGAAAAATGATCGCTCCACTGAAATAAAATACGCAAGTAAATGGAAGGGGATGGCAAATGTTTACAAGAATTATCAGGGGACACTTGAAGGAATGAAACGCGCCGACATTATCGGACTTAGAAAAGCAGAAGAAACTAAGTTTGCAGAATTTCTCAAATCGAATCCGGAGCTTGAGAAAAAATACGGCAATGTTATTTCCGATATCGCTACACAATTTAACGATCTTAAAATATTTAACCGCAAGCAAGTTATCCTGAGTCAATTGATGGGCAGCGCTGATGCGCTCACATTTGCAAACCGGTTCCGGAATTTTGCCAACTCATTCGCGAAAGATTCCACAGGTGAGCTCAAGCCACCTGCGAACATGATGAACGAGCTAAAAGATGCAATTCCAAACACATATAAGAATACTAATTTTACGCTTGATAAAGAATTACTTACTGCTATGATTCTAAAGGCAGCCGAATTACCTGCCGATCAGCGGATTGAAATTATTCAAAAAATCGTAGGCGATAAGATAGGTGAAAAACGCACTCGTGCTGTTCGTGAATTTGTTGACGACCTGTATGATGACACAAAACTTACAACCACCGAGGGCTGTTTAAAATTATTATCAAAAGACGCAGATGATATTCTGGATGATGCGTTTGTTCAATTCTCTGCTGAACTTGACAAAGATAATAGCCAGATAATAGCCAAAGCAACAGCATTTAATGCGAAGATCGGATTACTACGGTCCAAATTACTTGAAGCATATCGAGCGTTGAAAGGACCCGATATATATGCCGACGCAAACAGGACACTGCGACTTACTTACGGTGAGATCAAATCGTACAATCCACGCGATGCTGTGCACTATGGTTATCAAACAACGTTGGGTGGAGTGATGGAAAAGGAAACAGGTGGAGATCCGTTCATCGTTCCCCAAAAACTCCGTCAACTCTGGGAACAGAAAGATTTTGGTAAATACGCTGATGCAAAATTA
>CAYGZC010000155.1:0-3375 GCA_964354225.1 uncultured Chlorobiaceae bacterium
AAGCGTAGAGAGCGCGAAACCTACATAAAAAAGTTTGTCCAACCCGTTGAAAAGAGATTGAAAGAAGAGGAGATGAATTTTGAAATCGAAGGGCGACCCAAACATTTATACAGCATCTATAATAAAATGGTCAACCGCAACAAGCCGTTGGAAGAGATTTACGACTTGTTTGCTGTACGAATCGTGCTTGATACTGAAAACAATAATGATTGCTTTACTGTTTACGGTATTTTGACTTCCATCTACATGCCGATACCGGAGCGATTCAAGAATTATATTTCGGTACCTAAGAAAAATGGTTATCAATCTATACATGCAACTGTAGTTGGTCCGGATGGACGAATGGTGGAGGTGCAAATTCGCACACGAGCGATGCACGAGATTGCTGAGAAGGGGGTTGCCGCACACTGGAGGTATAAAGAAAATCTGACAACACTTGATGAGGAATTGGAGAACTGGATCTCGTGGGTTCGCGAAATCTTCGAGCATGCCGATGATGAAGCCCCGGCAAAGCAGCTCATGGAAAGTTTCAAATTGAATCTTTATCAAGATGAGATTTATGTTTTCACTCCAAAAGGTGAATTGAAAATTTTACCGAAAGGAGCCACACCTGTAGATTTTGGGTACGCAGTTCACAGCAATATTGGCGATCATTGCCTTAGCGCGAAGGTGAATGGTAAAATTGTACAGCTTGATTCGCATCTTCAAAGCGGCGATCAGGTGGAAATTATAACTTCGAAAAATCAAACACCAAAAGCGGATTGGGAACAATTCGTTGTTACGCACAAAGCGAAGTCGCATATAAGAAAGTGGATAAAAGAGGAAGAACGAAAGAACGCGCATAGTGGTCGGGAGATTTGGGAAAAACGTGCTAAGAAATATAAGCTTCACATCAACGACGATGATTTAACCAAGTATCTGCACGATTTGAAAATAGATGACCTGCAAGATTTTTATTTGAAGCTTAAGCGGGAAGAAATAAATCCGGATGATATTATTCGTGATATCGAATTAAAACTGAAGCATCCTCAGCCGGAAGCTGTTAAGGAACAAAGGGCGGAAGGTCTCTTCGATCGCTTCCTCACCACAGCGCGGAATATTACCGGAGGTATAACACTTTTCGGCACTAAGGATAATTTCATGCACAGCTATGCAAAATGCTGTAATCCTATTCCGGGTGATGAGATAATGGGATATGTTACAAAAGGTGAAGGAATAAAGATACACACGAAATCATGTCATAATTTTAAACTGATGGCTGAAGCAGATCCACAGCGAGTCGTGGAGATTACCTGGCCCACAGCCGATAGCGGGGAATATGTGGTAGCCATTTATATTAATGGAGAAGATCGATCGGGTATGCTGAATGAAATCACACACTCCATCTCAACATATCAGAACACAAACATACGCGCAGTAAAAATAGATGTAAAAGATTCCATGTTCGAAGGAACCATCATGATTAATGTAAAGAATACGGAACATTTGGAGCGTATCATTGAAAGACTCAGGAAAATTAAAGGTGTATTACTAACAAAACGAATGGGAGAATGAATCGAGGAGATTTAAAAAATGAATAAACACGGAGCTAAAACTTATACAAAGAGAGATATTGTGAAACGGGTTGCCAATGCCTGTAATGAAGACATGATTAGCACTTCGAAGCGAGTGAACAAAATATTTGATACTCTTCGCGAGATCATGATAAGCGCAGATCCGTCAGCACGGATTGAAATTCGGGACTTCGGTGTATTTGAAGTGAAACCCACTAAGTCAAAATCGAAAGCTCGAAATCCGAAGTCAGGTGAGATCGTTTACGTACCATCTCACCGTAAAACTCATTTTAAGCCAAGCAAATTACTGAAGAAATTTCTCTCACAACCACTGGACGGGAAATTTATATTTGGAATCGACACAAAAATGAATTCTAACATCTAAGGCGAATTTCATGTCTCGTCTCAAGCGTATTCTTGGAATTGATTATGGATCGAAACGAATCGGCATTGCTGTATCTGATCCACTCGGGATTATTGCACAAGGTATTTCGGTAGTTGCAAACTCTTCAACGGTGGTCAATGATATCAAAAAGCTCGTTCATGAATATGGTGCGGAAATGGTTGTTGTCGGGATGCCATTGAATCTGAAGGGTGAGAAAGGAATAAAGGCGGAGGAAGTTGAAAAATTCATTACCCAAATCGAAAAAGAATTACAGATTGAAGTGATCCGCTTTGATGAACGCTTTACATCTAAGATGGCTCATCAAACACTAAGGGAAATGGAAGTGAAAAAGAAGAAGCGACAAGAAAAGGGAAATATTGATAAAATGGCAGCAGCGTTAATCCTCCAGGGATATTTAGATAGTCATTAGATGGAAGAAGTTCAGACAAATATAAGGTCATCGGACAGTAGTGAAAGGAAACAAGTTAAGTTGCTGCTTCAATACATCGGTAGTTGGATTATTCATCATAAGTTTATTACGGTGATGTTAATTGTTGTAATTGTTACTGCCATTGAATATCTTTCATTGCCATCAAAAGATGAGATCGTACGGTTAGGCAGAGTCAATCCTCGGCTGACCGCGTTAATGGAACAAAGGAAAGAAGAATCGCTCGATAAAGGCAAGAAAATTACATTTCGTCAGCAGTGGATACCGCTATCTCAGATGAGCGATAATATCAAACATGCAGTGATTGTTGCTGAAGATGGTACGTTCTATGAGCATGAAGGCATTGATTGGTACGAGGTAAAGGAATCAATTAAAAAAGATATTCAAAAGGGGAAATTCGTCCGGGGTGCGAGCACTATAACTCAGCAATTAGCTAAAAATCTTTTTCTTTCAACATCAAAAGACCCAATACGAAAATTGAAAGAGGTGATAATAGCTACGTTGTTAGAAGATGGGTTATCGAAGGCAAGAATTTTAGAGTTATATCTGAATATTATTGAATGGGGAGAGGGTATCTTCGGTGTTGAAGCCGCTTCATTAACATTTTTTAGTAAGCACGCTTCTGAATTAACACGCGAAGATGCTGCCCGATTGGCGGCTGTGTTACCAAGTCCGTTACGCCATAAGCCAAACGTCGACAACCGATATGTTAGGTATCGAAAAAATATTATCCTCGCACGTCTGGAAGCACGGGGTTGGTGATGATTATTAAATTATGGCTGATGAAAGTGATTGTTTTGAGGGGAAGAGTCTGAATGAATTTTCATGATGTTAATCTTATTATCGAGCACGGCGAAGGTTTCACAATCGAGTTTAAGCGTAGAATTTCTTCGCCGGAAAAAATTGCCCGTACGATTATCTCTTTTGCCAATACAAAAGGCGGAACCATGCTTTTCGGTGTTGATGATGATGGTTCAATTGTTGGCGTT
>CAYGZC010000156.1:0-7453 GCA_964354225.1 uncultured Chlorobiaceae bacterium
ACGACGCGCGGGTAAACCCTCGTTCCGCTTGTTCGCTTCGCGAACGGCGCGGAACATCGGGAAAAACTCCATGCTCGCTCAAACAAATCTCAAAAGAAGAGATTTGTTCGCTCGCACGTTCGTTTTTCCCGCGCGTCGTTAGTTGCAGTTGCCGTACAATTGTAGGCTAAACTAATGTTCTCATAGATTCGCCTTAATCTCATTGATTTATTTACGCTTCTTTTTATAAAGCAATATCTCTCGTATGATCGAATCAGGATATATTACTTGTGTCTCTGAAAGATGCAAAATCTTGTAATACAATGTCTTAGGAATTCTGATACTGTCCGGCAGTTCTTTCGCTAATCGACTTATGAGAATTCTTAAACTATCAGCATTTCCAACTATGCTATTTATGAACTTGTTTAAGATTTCAATCCGGTTTCGAAGAAACGACTTTCGCGACTCAACTAATCGTTCATAATAGATATTGACGGAATCTTCACTCTTTTCTCCGTTCAGAAACTGCAATTCATTCTTAACGTAATCATCTAAATATTCAAGAAGGTTTGCCGCGTTCTCGAAGTTTTGTTCGATGGACAAGCTATCAATGTTACTGGAATCTTGAATTAAAGTATCAATTTCAGCAGATTGTGCAATTGTAATTGGAAGATACTTGCGGAAGCCACTGCTCGTCATTTGATATAATGCTCCATCCGCAATTATTGTCCTCAAAGGATCGAATATTTGGAAGGGTCGTTGAGAAAAAATAGTGATAAACTTATACTGATTTGGATGTTCTTGAAATAGCCGATGATTCGAATTATATCTTGCGACCTCGAACTTCCAGAGTGTCTGAGAAGACTCAAGAATAGAGATGAGTCTTTTGGTGGCCTCTTTATCCTTCTGGTATGAATCCACCTTTAAGGCTAAATACACTCCTGTAAAAGTGGAAGCCAATGTAATGGCAAGATTAAAATAAAGTTCATTTCGTTTGGTTGCTTTCCTTTTAAATGCGAATAGTAGTCCAAAAAAGAGAAGAATAATCAATATAGATTGAAATGCGATCGACATCCTATTTGGTGCCTAGCTGTTCCTTAGGTTTCCGTCAATTACGCACATAACATAAGCGCGAACCATGCCCTGCCGCACTCCACGCTTTTCTATAAATGAGTGCGGTATGGAACGATCACAACTGATTTTTGAACAGAGCTTCAACATAGTCATATCAAATTAGCGAGTGTCGTGGTTTGTGCTGTTAGCTGCTGTTTGCGAATCATACATCTATATTTCAAATGGAAAGGTAATCCCGTGATACTTCTTGAAGAAGGCGTACTTCGGGTGCATACGATAGTTCCGCTGAGCTTGCATCCCGAACAGAATCGTATGTGCACCGAAGAAAAGGTTAAGGCCAACTTTCACACCAACTGCCGCAGTAGCCAGAAGATACTCGCCTCTCCAAACGAGGTAAGCGGACACAGCTAATGCAGCGATCCACTGGAAGACCTTATTGGCGAGAGTTGCATAAGTAAAGAGTACAACCGTTTGGTTGTATAAGTACCAGAGATAGATTCCGCTGATAAGATCGATTCCGATCGGAAACGTAAACAAGTAATACCACGAAAGCTTTTGCAGAGAATAGAAAACAGTCGCTGTCAAGAAAGCAAGTGTCGAAAGTTCAAAAGGAAGCTGGTACCACATTTCGACTTGAATCTTTTGCAATTCAGTTAGATATGGGTTGTTCAGTGAGTAGACTGTGGATTCTGCCGTTTTCGCAGCTCGAATTTCGAGATCGCCTGGTGGTGAAGTTGGTTTCTGATTCATCAATAATTATTATGGTAAGAATATAAAACTTGTTTGGTTGAAAGTCAACAAAAAAACGTGATCTCTCAGGTTTCCCGAAAATTCCGTTGAGGAAATGATCATCCTTTTAGAACTGTATAGGAATTATTAAGTGAGAGATAACGGTTGATGGTATGAGCAGTGGCGGACTTTGGAGCGATTATCTATCAGTTTACACTATGTTTGGAGAAGGGTACAACGCTTAAAACTACTACAAATCCCGACATTGCTTATACCATGTGTTATAGCCCGTTAATTTTTCTTTTTCAATCTTTTGTCATATTTTAAAAACCAATCATACAATTCTTGATTTGGATACACTAACCAATTAATCCAATGTCCCACTTCAGGTTCAACTGAAAACCTCAAGTCCTTGTTTTTTCCGTCCAGTTTCTTTATTATTCTTTCTGTTTCTTCAAATGGAACTACATTATCTATTTTCCCATGAAAAGCCCATATTGGCATATCAATCAGCATGTCAATGTTATTATCTATGTAATCCATGTGACTTGTAAATCCACTCATTGGGGCAATTGCTGCAAATTTATCTGGATACTTTGCTGCAATATACCATGTGCCTGCCCCTCCTAAACTGAAACCAGTAAGATAAACTCTATTTGTATCAATTCTATACTTGTAGTTTACTTCTTTATAAAGATTTTCAAACCAATTATCTGTAGACCATCTAATGTGTTCGGGACATTGAGGAGCAATAATTATAAAAGAAAATTCTCTCCCCCTATATAGCTGGTCAGGGATTCCATCAGCATATAATTTGATTAAATCAGTTCCTCGACGTGAACCCCCATGCAAATAAATAATAAGAGGCCATCTCTTTAATGTATCCCTGTTATAATCTTTCGGCGTATATGACAAATAATGATAACATACATCCTTAGGATTTTGATTTATGCCATGGTCGAACGTTAAATCAAATTGCAAATCTCCTTTTTCTGTCCAATATTTTGTTTTACCATGCAATTGTCCATTCAACCAATTTTCTTCTGCTTCCTTTTGTCCATTTTTATACCAGCTTGTGCATAGTCCATCGTGAAGTCCATTTTTATAATTCCCTGTATATTCAATCTGTCCATTTTCATACCATTCCATGTATTTTCCCTCTTTTGTGTTTGAATGGTAATTACACTGACTTTCTTCTTTTATGCTCTTATCAAACGAGATATAAAAAGCATTCATTTGAATCTGTCCATTTTCAAAATAATCTCTCACATGATACATTTTGCTATTCTTATCTAACTCAATTATTCGTTTATAAATAATCGTATCGTATTTGGATACTGCATATTTCAAAATAAAAGTATCAATATCTTGAGCTTGTATCAGTCCCAAGCTAAATATCATCAATATAATTGTGGCAGTGTGTCTCATTTTAATGGGCTATAACGTGCGCAACAAAAATGCCGTCCCGCTTGGCACTAAGATAGAACAGTTTCTTTATGTGGCGAGCGGGATGGTTCATTTTACATTTTTGTTGCTGTTAGCCGAAGTGTCCTTGTGTGTTATTTAAGTAAAAGAAATTTTTTAGTATTTGTGTAATCTTTTGTCTGCAATCTGTAAAAGTACATGCCGCTTGTCAGCATAGAACCATCGAATTGAATCTCATAACTTCCCGTCTCTTTTTTCTCATCCGCCAAAGTCGCAACTTCTTGACCTAAAAGATTGAACACTTTGAGTGTAACGTACGATGCCTTCGGAAGATCAAACCTGATTTTTGTTTTTGGGTTGAAGGGGTTGGGGAAGTTCTGCAATAGGGAATAATGATTAATAATATCCACAGGACTGAAGATTCCATTCTCGCTTTCCTGGTGAAGTTCCGAATCCATTCCGTAGTACTTTCCCTGCGAAGTCTGTACAACCGCCCGATAATGGTATATGGTTCTCGATTGTAGCCCATGAAGTTCGCGAATATGTTCGGATACGGCAAATGATTGGGCCAGACTGTCCGGTTCAGTTGACGATTCGTACAACGTAGATGTACCCCATTCAAACCATGTAGTACCATCGGATCCGTTGGGGTTGATCACTGATGTCAGGAGGTTTTGCGTTGAAGATTGTAGCGAATCCGTTTTTGCGAGGATGCTCGGGCGGAAGTTGATTTGTTTGGGGTGCTGTGCGATGATGGTCACTAATCCTATACTCGCATTGTTCAAGGTGAAGGAGTTTGTCGTTCGCATGTCCACCGTATCTTCGGACGTTGTCATTGTTACTGGTCCCGTATAGAACTCTTGGACGTTCTGCCATTGGAACACAATAGGGAAATGTTCCTCTAGTGCAATGAGTCGAATTTTAAATGTATCCGACTGAGACTCGGAGAAGAACGGATGTATGTCGATGTAGGATCCATCGCTAAGATCGGGCCCCGATCCGTGGTAGCCGCCTATGAATCGGATATCCCAACCTGGACCGGGAGGTGGCAGCAGCTTCTCCCCGAGTATATAATCGTAGGAGTAGTGTGCATAGGAATGTACACCGAACGCGAGATTTGGTCGATACAACCCTCCGTATATTTTGATAGCTATAGGGATGGCGAAGGAGGTTACGCTCGAGTCGAATTGCGTTCGAATATTGACGGGCCATATCTCTTGTATAACAGATGGCAGGAGTTGACTCTGGAGGGAAGCAGAGTATGGATACTGCTGGTACGGCATTAAATCATTGAATAAAAAACTGAGCGTTGTGTCATCCGGTAAAGCAGGTAGGGTAATCGTTCGGACATCCCGATTCGGAGGAGGATCCATGGACCAGCCGCACCGCAATGTGGTCGGGATGCCATTTGTTTTTACTCGCACTCTCGCATGGAACGATGTGCTCGTTATGCTATCGAAAACCGGTTTGTACAACGCGGGCGATATGGTAGGAACACTACGTTGGCACAATTGCCAATGTGTATATGTGAACGGGGTATCGACACCATTATCGACGCAAAACCAGTAATAAATATCGTCCCTACAAAATTTGTCTTTCGATTCTCGAAACTCGATAAAGGTAGTATCTTCAGTCGCATAGTCCGTCCCATAAACAAACGACCAATGCCAATCCCCATCCCAGTACGAATTCCAGTATATTACGGTCTGGCCGAATGGCCTGAACGCAGCATGAAAGACAAGAGTATCGGGAGAAATACTGTCGTAATAGGCATAAACGATCTCAGGGGGCTGAGCCTGAACTCTACTCAAACTACAGCAGAGGGTAACTATTTGGATAAACAGTGCGAATAAACTGGAATTGAACCGGGAATAAGTTTTCATCGCAATCTCCATAAGATGTATAACAATCTAAATTCAATTATTGTGTTTGATTTACGAGTAACATTTTCTTCATCCTCTCGCCAGCGTAGTTTCATCAAACTGAACTCCAACCTCTTGCTTCTCTACACAAGGGTATTTCGGCTAACGTTTCGGCATATCTGATGTTTGCCGTAGCGTAGCGGAGGCAAATATTGGTGGAGGCTTTTGCATAAAAGCCGTAACCAGATATGCCGTGTTATAGGATGTATGCTTTTATTTTTGCCCGATAGGGCACACTTTTCGTTAATGAACAAATTTGATCAATCATAGTTATTTAATTTCTGGAAAAGTAACAATCCCGCCAAACCCATTTTTTATTGCATCGCGACAATTTTTTGCAAATTTTTCATTCTTTGATTCCTTTACATATTTTGCAACACGGAAAAGGTCAGTGGTTCTTACCAAAACACAATTTGATGACTTCGCCGTATTGATGCATTTCGTAGTAAATTGCTCTGCTCGTTCATATGGTTTAGTGAGTCGAAAACCATTTCCGAATAGAATACCGACTGCAGGATTTTCCACCTCGTCTCTTTGCAAATCCTCCTGAATGTTTACTGCTAGTTGTCTAAATTTATCAATGTTTACCGCGGAAGTGTCTTTGCCTTCGGCCTCGCCAATAAACCGATCATTTTCCGGCGAAGTGATAATGTGGTCTAGTTCAAGGTCCCCATCATTATAGTTTTCCGCCTTATATCCCAAAATTTCTAGAGCGGTAGTGATTGCATTCTCAAGCACCTTTCCTTTTTCAAAGAGCAAATCCCTTAATTTAATTTCTTCATCAATTTTTGCCAGTAGCTCATTCTTTTGCAAAATGAGTTTTTCAATTTCCTTTGTCTTCTTTTCAACATCGTTTTGCAAAATCTTCTCTTGTGCTAATTGAAAATCTATCTCGTTTGTCCAATCGGGAGGCGGAGTTACTTCTCCGCCTTTATGAAGAGCTTTATCTATATCGACTAGTGTTTTGGCTAAAGATTTTCCAAATTGCGTTGCCTCTTTCGTCCAGTATTCCTTCTTTTCTTTCCCCTTAGTTTCAGTAAATTTTTCCTTATCGTAATTTATGTAAGGTAAGACAATCAGATTTCCACTTTTTACCTTGAAAATTGCCCCTAAAATCTTTGCTTTATCCTTACCCGTAAAAAGAACCTGCGCCCCAGTCGCGTTTTCTAAATAGAGTTGGTATCCTAAATTTTTCTTAAACTTATTGTAAAAATCACTAAATATAGAGTTTCCCGAAAATGTAATATTTTTTCCGGAGGCGGACACTAATGTACCAATACTGATTGGTAAAAAATCATAGTTAGTTTTCGTATATGTACTGTGTAAATTTTCCCCTTTCCTGGGGTGAGATACTCCAGATGAAAGTAAATGACTTTCTTCTTTAGACAAAATGATAAAAACACTTTTCCCGGATTGCAAAAAATCTGTTACTTCTTTTTTAAGATGAGATATTTTTTTCTCATATTCACTTGATGTTGGAGCATTGTAGCAACCCCCTCCTGAAGAAAATTCGATCCAACTCCTATAACTCCCTCTTGGAGATAATAATTCTGGTGAAATCAATAAAATATCAGCGTCCATCAGAGATGCTCCGTCATAAAAATCAACACAATTTTCATCAAATGTTGGTATTGTGTATCCGATTGTGAAAATTTGTTTTTCCATAATTTAAAAATATCTTAATACCCCCTCTTAAAAATAAAATTTGTTCATTATATAAAAGTGTAAGGCCTTAGCCGTAAAAAGAAAAGCATATTTAATATAACTAGTGCACTAATGAATTATGGCGTTTAGCTACCCCGTACGGCATGATATACGCCATATGGCGTTTATTTTGTTTTTGGACTAATCCCGCAAAGCGGGATGTCCAGTGTGTTAATAATTTTGCCAATTGATTTTTACTGGCATGAGGATTCCCCACGCAGTGATCTCCACATTTAATGATACTTCAGTAATTATTATGGTAAGAATATAAAACTTGTTTGAATGAAAGTCAACATAAAAAATGTGTTTTTACGGGTTTCTAAAAATCCCATGAATTTCATTTCACTTTAATAAACTTTCCATCCCATTAATGCATATTTTAGACCAGTTTTCAAATTTCTCCATGTTCTGTTTTAGGGCTTCAATACTCCAAAAGCCGGTCTCATTGATAGATTTTTCTCTGGGTGTAATAAGTGGTCGGTCGAGTGAGAAAATATGCACAACACCAAAATGAACTTTCCCAACATCATTCGTATCGTCGTTTATCAATCCGCCAACTCTATCCGTATAATTAGATCGAAGATCGATTTCTTCGTTTATCTCTCTTTGCAAACCTTGCT
>CAYGZC010000157.1:0-28671 GCA_964354225.1 uncultured Chlorobiaceae bacterium
TATTGGAATAAACTTTCCATCTGTCTCACCCGGTTTGACTTCAACCTTGAACTGCAACGGATTATCGGCAAACATATGTGCGGGAGGTGCAGCCATTTGCTGACCTGCAGGAGAACCGCAAATAACAATTGCACGCCACTGTGCTTCCGAAATAACGTATCCCTTCACATCATCGTCCCAGTAACTGAATTGCCCGCCGATGCCTGCGGGCCACATCGGCTGCATGACGGGAATAAAACCGGGAATGATGGAGAGTGAAGTTGTTGTATGAACATCGAGTAAGATTATTGTACCAGGTTCATCTCTTGGGATGAGGATGTGTTCTTTTACCGTAAACGACTCGTACGTGTAAGTGAGTGTTGTAACTTCGGGTGTCACCGAAATTGTCCGGACGATATCTTTTGCAAAGATTGGCTGTGTGGATGTTCCGAGAATAAATTGAAGCTCGAAGTTCCTCAGCGGCTTCCAGGGCCAAACCCACATCTCGAACTGCCCGCTTTCGTAACCCATCAGCCCGCCGCGTGGACCGATTTTATCGAAGTATTGAGTAGGCTGTGCGAGACGGGAAAGCTCGAGATCGTTTTGCTTGATCTCGAATGCTGGGATTGTGGTTTCCTCTATCTTCTTCTGAGATAGACTAACAGTAAAGCAACAAAGGATTGCTATAATAATTATTTTCATACTAATTTTTTCCTGTAATGATATTTTAGTTTTGGTTCATCAACTTTGAAGCCAATTTGGTGTTTGGGTTTTGCGGGTGGAAGCATAAGCTGTCGGATTGCATCAAATATCGACTTTATTTGTTTGTCGTGAGTCTCATATTTACGCTCGAGTTCTTCGAGCTTATGTGTCAGGTCTTTATGCGTCGCAAGAATCTGTCTGAACTTAACGAACGCCCTCATGATAGCAATGTTAACATCTATGGCTCGATTGCTATGCAAAACAGAAGATAACATTGCCACTCCTTGCTCGGTGAAGCAAAATGGTAATTTCCGATAACCACCACGACCTTTTGATATCGCAAATTGCGATATCAAAGCTTCATCTTCTTCCTTTGTTAATTGAAACATGAAATCACCCGGGAATCTTCTAATGTTCCTCTTCACCTGCTCATTGAGTCGCATGGTAGGAACACCGTAGAGTTCTGCTAAGTGACGATCAAGCATCACCTTCTGACCACGTATTAGAAGAATATACTGTTCGATTCTTTCGACTGGTATCAGTGTTGTTTTATTCATAGATTTTTCCCCTTTGTACTCGATCACGATACAGCGGTATTGGTTGCTTAACCAGCATTATCACCCGTAGGCAACTCCAATATCTTCACTTCAGGCAAAGCGGAGCCGATTATACCTTGCAAATCACCATACATGCCGGCAGTGTTTTTTATGACCCTCTCAATCTGTGACTCACGCTTCGCCCATATTTTTTCCATTGATCTTTTTTCAGCATCAAGGTCGGCTTTCATTGAGACAAAAGATTCAACAATGGCTTCCACGCGCTGTTTAAATGCCGTTCCCAACAAGTACTTGTAGATGAGTTCCATCTTTTCATTCTTACCTTGAAGGGCATTACTCGCATGGGCAACATCAATCAAGTTTATTCGGAGCGCAGTTGCAAGCCCGATTGCGGAGGAGAAATCGGTTACCCATATTCCTTCGTATTTACCAAATCCATTAACCTCTTTGGGTAACGCAGAAGATACAATAACAGCTATTTCTGCTTTTGCATTCCGTTGATCATCTTTGAGTTTTTGTACCCAGTCACCACCCCAATTTTTCGTCCGTTTCGATTCCCAGATGACGCTTCCACACAGGCGTCCATTCTCGTCATGCACCCGCTGGATAATATCGGCGCCACGCACACCTTTGGCAACTGGCTCAATTGCGTCCGTCTTAAACTGTTGTGCAAGAATCGTTTCAAGTTCAATTTCTTGCACTTCACCCTGAGCTTGTTGCGATGTTAATTCTGCTTTGCGTTTCCATTCTTCTATCTGTCTTCGCAAATCGTTAAGCTGCTTCTCTTTCTTAAGCTCTCTCATGTGATACTCTTCTGCTACTTTCTTTTCAGCATTTTTTCTGATCTTCTTTCGCTCCTCATCGAGCGTTCTCTCGTTTTCTAATTTTAGATTTTGCTCCATCTCCTCAAGCTCACGCTGTCTCTTTCGTAGGTCTAATTCTTGTTTCCGTGACGATTCTAACTGCTTCGACTTTTCCTCAAGCTGTTCCTTCAAATCTTTAAGCTCCGTAGCAAGAGATTCTTCGGCACGCTTCTTTGCTTGCTTTTCAAACTTCTCACGCTCCTGAGCTAATTTTTCTTCAAATTCTTTTTCTTGAGCTTCAAGAGCTTTCTCTCGCTCCGTATCCTTTTTCTTTATCTCATTCTCAAACTGTGAGCGCAGCTTTTCCTCGATCTCATGTGTAAAAGCTTCAGTGAGCTGGATTTTGTTACCACATTTCGGGCAAGTGATGTATTGGTCAGGCATATTTTAATTCCTTTTGCTTCCTAATTATCGTAACTACGTACAAATTTATCTTTTTGGGCTTTTCTATTTCCGCCCTGTGAAGACGATTCAGCCGGAATGTATTTTATTTCTAGAAGTTCTTTTGGAATTGCCTTAATGAAAGGCGACGGTCTTAAAGCAAAGGAATTCTGAAGATATGTCACTGAAGCAGTGCGAATTCGTGCGTGACAAAGATATAGCTCAACTTTTGCCCTTGTCATTGATACAAATAGTAACCTACTAGCTTCTTCAATATCTGTTGTGTCGGTTTTTCCCCGGTCGCCACGCAGCTTCCTTCGCTGTGAGTCCGCGAATCGAGCCGCGAAGGTTTGTACCGTGCCAAGCTTTCCTATCATAACCTTCATTTATTATCTGAAGAAGAAGCTGAATCTCTGATGGATGTTTCATAAGTATTTTTTCCAATCAGGAAATATTTTCCTTATCTGATGATAACCATTTTCTTCGACTCTTTAAAACTTTGTCCTGAGCTTGCCCGCTGCGGCGGGCTTGTTGAAGGATAACCCGCCTGGATTTGATAATAATAAACTCCACTCTGTAATTTTTCTGCGTCAAACTCAATCGACTTAAATCCCGGCTCTTGAATCCCTTCCACCAGTGTTGCAACTTCCTGCCCAAGAATGTTGAAGACTTTTAGGGTAACCCAACAATCAAGAGGTAACGAATAACGAATAACAGTAACAGGGTTGAATGGATTGGGATAATTCTGCTTAAGACCGAATTGACCCGGGATTTCGTCCCGCTTTGCGGGAGGATTGCGGATTGCGAATTCAGGTGGTGAGGGTGGTGAATCCTTATCAGAAACAATTTTTATTAGATTACCCATTTGCACCTCTGAACAGGATGAAAGAATTAATTTACATCGTTGATTGACCTTCACCCAATATCCATGTCCCGGTTCAATTGTATCAACGACTGAATAATTTACACCATTATATTTAAAAAAGTCGGATGTAATAATGCCAGGTGGATCGCTTATGATAGTACTAACTGAAGCGGGATATGAAATAGATCCAATCATGCTCCATCCCTCCACCACATCAAAAGTATCAATGAGTACGGTTTCACCTGTTATTGGAATGTTTGCTGGTGAAGAAAATTTCAGCCAGTAACCTCTACAAAACTCTGCCGTAACAATACCCAAGGTATATCCGCCCCCTAAATATGTAAACGGATCCGAAATAGCCCATGGGAATAATGAATAAAAATGATAGTCGTTCACTCGCAGAGGTACCGAAACCATGTTCCAGCCGGAATCAACAACAACGTCTATAGTCTGATGCTCTTGGAATATCGTTGCCCAAATACTTAAATTTGTTCCATCCATTCTCATCCAGATTGGATACACCTTTCCGTTAAGTGCAGCAATATTTGTATAATCACCGAAAAATATATTCGATACCGGCGTAAAGGATGATTCACTAACTTTAAAGTTGAGGAACGACTCTCCACCATCGGTCGACTTAGCAACGTATACATCGGTTGCATTTCCTGTTGTTTTTCTTCGGTCATAAAATACAACATAAATATGCCCTGTGGTTTGGTCGACAGTCATCCAGGAAAAAAATTGATGGCGAGTTGTAACATCGTTATTGACTTTTTTTACCGGTCCCCAAGTCTGTCCGCCATCGGTTGACTTGATGATAAAGATATCTGTGTTATCTAATCCGTTTCTTTGATCCGACCATTGGATATAAATGTTACCTCGATATTGTGAATTACTTACATCGCAGGCAGTTACAGGCATTCCATTCGCCCGGTAAATTCCGGGTATATCAAGATCCCAACCACCGGGCTGATCGGTAACAAAAATATCTGTTCCAAAAGAGATGCCACCGTCGGTCGATTTATCGAACATGATACCGAGCGGACCTGACCAGCTTGTATAAATTTCACCATTTGGACCAACGGCGGGAACGGCACCTTCAACTGTGCTGTCACTATCGATGCAATTTCCTCCTGCATCACTGACTCGCACCGGTGAATACCACGACAAGCCACTATCAGTTGACTTTGAAAATAATATCCGTGTGCTGTCTAAAGAATTCGAGCTGCCATAATCGTCAAATTCCGTCCATGCCATATATAAATTGTTTCGATAAATAGAATTTGTTAAATCAGCGATGAGCCATTCTTTATCCTGATTTTTTATTGGTGGATTGTAACCGACCCCTACACCAGTGTTCCATGTTTTTCCACCATCGATCGATTTTTGTACAATTATCCGATCAATCCAGTATCCCGGTGGTGGCGGATTTGAGAGATGACCGTAGTAAAGATTCCCATCAGCATCGAATCCTACACACGGATCGCCCCACACCCCAAAATCAGATGAGATAAGTCGTTGTTCTACCCATGTGTATCCTCCATCGGTTGAATAATATGAATAATTAATATTTGCACCGGCAGCGAGATTCAACGGATTGGTTGGATTGATTGCGATGGTAACTTCTTCAGGAGTTGTACTTGACGGATGACTGACCCGGATGTTCGTATATTGTGCCTGGGTGATTTGAATTTGTAGGAAGAGAATGAATGAATAAAATAATTTCTTCGTCATAATCAGAACTCTTTATATTTGGTTCATGAAAAGATTATACGACATTTGATGTAATGTAAAGAATAATTAGGATAGTTTCCATATTGATACGATTTTAAAATCCTTCAAATTTCATCAAATTAAACAAATAAAACATACTTAGAAGGAATAGATGTAAAATAACATTGTATGGTTGACATTCCAAGTATAACTCTTTATATTAATACAAATCCAATCCTGATTATTCCGATTATTAAATAACGAAGTGGTGAGTTATGAAAAAATGTTATTTCTTAATATTGATAGTTTCATTTTGCATTTCGTCTTTTGCACAAACTACTACAAGCACTCAATCAATTAAAGTTGAAGCTGGGTGGAATCTGATGTCGCTGCCTGTAAGTGTTAGCGATGGCAGAAAGAGTTTAATATTTCAAAACGCAATTTCTGAGGCGTTCATATATCAAAACAGTTACCTGCCCAAGGATACATTACAGAACGGTTTCGGATTTTGGTTAAAATTCGATTCAACTGAAACTATTTCCATTACTGGTGAAACCGTTTTAGAAGATACCATCGAAGTTCGTACCGGCTGGAATATGATTGGCTCCCTAACGGTGCCGGTTGCTGTGAATACGATTACGAGTGATCCACCCGGAATAATTACTTCTCAATTTTTTGGCTATAATCAATCAGGCGTATATCAAGAGACAGATACAATACAACCAGGCAAAGGTTATTGGGTGAAGGTAAACAATAATGGTATCTTGTTAGCTGATGCTAATCAACCACCAGACCAACCTTCAAATCCGAATCCCTTAGATAATGTACAAGACCAACTTACAAATCTTACATTGAGCTGGACATGCGGCGACCCAGATGGTGATACGTTGACATATGACATTTACTTTGGAATAATCAACCCACCGACATCTAAGATTGCAGCAAACCAAACCGCAACAAGTATAAGCCGAAGCGGATTATTGCAAAGTACAACGTATTTTTGGAGAGTAACAGCAAAAGACAGTAAGGGTGCAACAACAACCGGTCCAGTATGGAGATTTTCGACTGCACCAGTTTTTACAGAGATAGTATCAATTTCAGGATTAGACAGCACTTTAGGGTTAACCACCGGACAGCCTGGTTATAATGCCACCTCTCTGATATTATGGTATAACATCGATAGCTACCAAAACGATGCGGAATGGTTCTACGACGAAGTACTTGTACCACACAATGAAGACCCACCTACAACTTATTATTGCGCAATTGGCGGCGATGACTTCTATTGCGGTATACAGGTACAATCATCTACTGAACGGCGTGTTATTTTTGCTGTTTGGGATAATAATTCAGAACGTGCAACGGTTGATACTGCGGGTGATGGGGTTGTTGTGTACAGATTTGACAACGAAGGAGCTGGCATGCACACACATTGGGTTTACAATTGGAATGTTGACTCAACATATAAGTTTCTCATTCATATTTTGCCTGATACAACAGATTCTTCAAGGACTATTACTATGTTCTTTGGTTATAACAGTGTGTGGAAGATGATAGCCAAAATAAGACAGCCCAAGAATCTATCGTATCTCAAATATTCCTATTCCTTTTTGGAAGATTGGTCAGGGAACGATGATGTGCATCGTAGAGCCGCCTATTATAAGAATCAATGGATACGAAAAGCAGATGGTCAATGGCAAGAAATAACTAGTGCAACATTCAATGTTTCTTATGGTGACGACCGCACAGTAAAAGATTACGGTTGTCGTTTAGGTCCAGATTACAGTTTCTTATTGGTCTCGGGTGGTGGTTATCCTGGATACTATTTGGCTGATTATACTGTAATAAAACGCTTTAACAATGGTATAATTCCGATAGCTCAGTTACCATGAAGAAGATTTCTATCCCTTTGAATTGATTTTTAATAAAGAATTATCTTAGTTTAGAGTAACCATTTCAGCACAACAAGAAGGAGAACTTATGAAGAATATTGTTATTGTTTTCATAGTATTTGCGATGCTTGTAATTATATCTACAGCATCGGTGTTTCCACAGAAAAAGGAGAACCCACCACATGGTAAGATATTCATGGAAGAGAGAAAGATGGTGGGTGAACGTGTTCTGCGACCCCATTTTCGTGGAGGTCATGATGAAAAACTGTTCCATTCTCGAGCTATTCAACTTCACCTTACTGGGGCTACGGCTGGTCACAGGCAATGATCGATTCAAACGGCTGGGGGTGGGGGCTTGGATGTGGAATGGCGCATTGCCAACCGGATTCTACACTTGATACGATTGATATTCCAGATGTAAGCCATAAGTGGAGATTCGAAATGCAGTTTGGAACAATGCATAATGGAAATTACTATGCATTTGATTACACCATGCCCTATGGCATTACTTCGTCAGTGACATTGGAAAACGATCCAAACAATTTCCGAGAGGTTAATTACACATTCGCTCCTCGAGAAGGCGATTCCGTAGTGTACGTTGCACCAAACGTGGGTAGGGCACCGCTTCCGCCGATCAAGCTCGATGCACCTTATCACATGAAAGGGTATCTCATCCCTTCTCCGGTTCTTAACGATACGCTTTATTATAATTTTGATGTTTACGGCGGTCACCAGGGTCAATACTGGTGGAACGCCGTAGATTATCATGTTTCACCGATGGCACTTATTGAAGCTGATCGCATGGAGTTTTACGATCCCGATACGAGGTGGGGACTGTCACCGATTTTTTCAACATCCAATTTTCCTGTTCAATTCAAGGTCGGTTATGGAGCTCCCTATTGGGTGGGAAGAACCGGTAATCTTTCCACCGCGATTCGCATATCCGGTATGGATGGAGTTGGATTGTTTAGAGGACCGACATGGTTTTGGGGATACACTGAAGACGTACCGATGCCGTACAAGCTTTTCCATGGAGACACACTGATTTCGTCGTATGATGTCATCTACTTACCATGGCCAGGATATTTTTTCTATACCAATGTTACACCGAGCCAGTATGTTCTTGAGATATTCTTCAACCAATACAAAATCGCTGATGAGTGGGGTTTAGCGACAACTCGACTGGAGTTCGATCTGAGTAGACAAGATCCCGATCCACCATCAGTGACACAGATGTTTGTTCTATCGAATGGATTTCAAACCGATGAATTGTTTATAGGTGAAATAAATGAGGTCATATTTAAGGCTGTGGATATTAGCGGTATTGATTCCGTGAAAGTCTATTTCAAATCTTTTAGCGGACTTGAATGGGTGGAGGCGCCCGCTTCCAGAAATGGAAATCAATTCAAAGCAGGTATTCCAACGAATCTAAACGACAGATATTCCTCAATGCGACTTCGTATTACGGATTCATTGGGGAATGTACAGGATCACAGAGTTGAGCCAGCATTTCTATTCAATCGAGTTGTTCCCGCAACACCCTCATTGACTCACCCCGTAGACGGTGAGACAGAGGTACCAAACAACTTAACCTTGCGATGGAACCGATCTGTAGGTGCGAACAGTTATCACTTGCAGCTTTCAGACGATAGTAATTTTACACATATCGTTGTTGATGACTCGGACCTGACAACCACTTCACTTAGGGTTGGTCCTCTTGGAAAGTTAACAACATATTATTGGAAAGTTGGGGCTTCAAATATTATCGGATCGTGTGCGTTTTCAGAGTCACGGAGGTTCACAACGGCAGATGCGACGGTTACAATTGACATTCAAAAGGGATGGAATCTTGTCTCAGTTCCTCTCAATCTAATGAATTCTCTAAAACGGATTGTGTGTCCAAACGCGATTTCTGATGCATTTTTATACAACGGATATACATACGTTCAAGAGGAATCATTGAGAACCGGCATCGGTTACTGGCTGGAGTTCCAAGAGAATGATGCACTTGATTTTACAGGATACAGTATCTTCTCCGATACGATAAACCTCCTCCAAGATTGGAATCTCATCGGCTCAGTGAGCACACCAATCCTTGTCAATAGTATCATCAGCGACCCACCTGGCATGTCCATGTCTTCTTTTTTTAGTTACCAAGGTTCGTACACAATAGTCGATACCATCAAATCGGGAAAGGGTTATTGGGTGAAAGCCAACCAAACGGGGAAGTTGATACTCGCTTCAAATCCATTAGCAGCAAAATTAGCAAAAAATGCTATCAAGATTATAGCGACATCTGAGATGCCGCCACCGCCTCCTGAACCAGTAAAGGAATTAAAAATAGCAATACCCTATAAATTTGCACTGAGGGCTAACTATCCTAATCCATTCAATCCAATAACTACTTTCCAGTTTAGCTTAGCTGTCGGTAGCTTCGTTACGCTCAAAGTCTATAACGTTCTTGGTCAGGAATTGGCAACCGTGCTTAATCGAGGAGAGTATCCGGAAGGAGAATACGAAGTTGAGTTCGTCGCGTCGAATCTTTCATCAGGTGTGTACTATTACAGACTTGTCGCGGAGGATACCGAGACAGGGCATGTACAGTTTACGAATGTGCAGAAGATGTTGTTGTTGAAGTGACTGTTTAATATTTATGTTACAAAGAGGCTGTCCAAAAAGAATAAATTTCTGTCTGCCTGAGCTTGTCGAAGGCTCAATGCCGTTCAATTTCACATTTCGACGAGCGTTCGACTGAGCTCACGCCGAAGTCTCAATGTGACACACTTTCGGATTTTTGAGACAGCCGCTTTTTTATCCCTTCATTCCAGTCATAGTAATTCCATGTACAAAATACTTCTGTGCAATGAAAAAAACAATTATGATAGGAAGCATAACAATAACTGCTGCTGCCATCTGGTGGGGCCAATCGGTATTGTAGAGATTACTGAAGTTAGCTATACCAACTTCCACTGTCCGCATATCCATACGATTGGTTACAATGAGGGGCCAGAGAAAATCTTTCCAGCTACCCATAAATGCAAAGATCGCCAAAGTTGCAAGTGCCGGTTTCGAAAGTGGAAGAATAATTCTCCAGAAAATTGTAAACTCCGAAGCGCCATCAACACGAGCCGCATCTTCTAAATCCCTTGGTATTGTTTGAAAGAATTGACGGAGAAGAAATATCCCCCAAACACTTGAGACAGTTGGCGTGAACAATGCCCAGTAAGTATTCATCCATCCAAACATGTTAATGATAAGGAATGCCGGTATGATGGTGACGATAGCCGGAATCATCATAGTTGCTAAATACAGACCAAATAATTTATCTCGTCCTTTAAATCGCAGTCGTGCGAATGCATACGCAGCCATCGAGCAAAATATCAATTGACCCGCAACAGATGCCAATGCAACGATTAATGTATTCAGGAAAAATCGTCCAAAGGGCTGCATCGTCATCGCCTCTATGAAGTTCAACCACTTCCATGTTGATGGTAAAAATTTAGGTGGAAATTGATACATTTCTAACTCAGTCATCAACGAGGTGCTGATCATCCAGAGGAATGGGATGAGCATGGTAAGAGCTAAGACAACCAAGCCACTGTATATTGTAATGGAGACTAAGCGTTTCATTTCAATACTCTACTTCTCTTCCCATCAATTTAAATTGTATCCACGTCGCGATCATGATGATAATAAACAGCACCCACGACATCGCTGAAGCGTAACCCATCCTTAGTTGTTCCCATGCCGCCTGATAGATATGATAAACAACAACATCAGTGCTTCTGACTGGTCCTCCACCGGTCATAACGTACACCGAAGTGAAGACCTGGAAAGATCCGATAAGCGATGTAACGAGTATAAAAAACGTTGTCGGCTTAAGTAAAGGCAATGTAATTCTCCAGAATCGTTTCCATCCCGAAGCACCATCTATGAGTGCCGCCTCGTATAACTCATCGGGAATCCCTTGAAGTCCGGCAAGAAATATCACCATCTGGTATCCCAACCCAAGCCAAACACTAAAGATAATAATCGAAATCATCGCTGTTTGAGCAGAGTTAAGCCACTGCAATGGAGGCAAGCCAACCAGATTTAAAAAGAAATTTGCCGCACCGAATGATGGGTGGTAAATCCACATCCATACAAGTGCTATCGCAACGAATGATGTAACACTTGGAAGAAAATAAAGTGTTCGCAGGAATCCAACCCCCTTCAATCTTTTATGCATCATGAGAGCGACTGAGAGAGAAATGATCATACCGAGCGGAACATTTAATGAATAGATGAAGGTGTTCTTGAATGCATTCCAAAATGTTGGGTCGCTCAGCATCTCTTTAAAATTATCTAATCCGATGAAAGGTTGATCGGGCACAATGATGTCCCAACGATGAACACTGAGATATGCTGCAAAAACAATCGGTGTGAAAATGAAAACGATTAGATGAACGAATGACGGGGCGAGAAAAGTAAATGCGTTTCTGGTAATTTTGCGCTCTTTTTTCTTCGTACGTAAATATAGCACAAGACAACCGCAAAAAGCCACAACCGAAACAACGATAAGAAAATTCAATATCTCCGAATGTTGTTTGATCGGTTTGAATTCAGCATTCTCGTGGCTTCGGATATTTTCCAATTCTTTATCTATTCGCTTTGCATACTCAGTCATCGTTTCGTGCATAGGTTTATTGTTAAGCATGACCTCATCGACTGCATCCTGGAGCGTCCACTCGATCTCACTGAAACGCTCGATAATCGAACCCCACGGCTGACGACAGTACGGTACCTCATCGATAAAATATTTCTCCAACCCGGTTTGGTCATTGGCAACAGCTTCTTGTGCGACTTTTATATTGGCTGGTATCTCAAGCCGTCCAACTGAGCGAATTCGGCAAGCCACCTCACCAGCCATAAATGAAGCAAGCAGCACTGCCTCTTCAGGATGCTTTGTATTTACAGGAACACACCAGCCGGATTCATACATAACATTGACCTTACGCCCACTCGGATGATGGGGTAACGGTGCAATCCCGATATCAAGTGATCCTTCTTGGATATATTTCACATACTTCGGCATTCGCCAGTGCCCATCTACGTTCATTGCAATTTTACTATTTGCAAAAAGCGCCGTGATTGCGCCTGTCTTTTCTTCCTGCACCCACGTTCCAACGCTTGGTGCGACTTTATATTTGTTTCGGAGATCTATTAAAAATTGCAACACAGTTTCAGTTTCATGGGAATTTAAAAATCCCGTGGCATGTGTTCCACCCGAGTCAACAACATCGCCTCCAGCTGACCAAATCCAGGGTATCCAATAATAATAATGGTTAGAAAATGTAGTTCCATACTGATCCGGGGTTCCATCATAATCGTTATCCTTCGTCAAGTTTTGAGCGATTCTTAAGAAATCATTCCAAGTCCAATCAGAAACAGGAAATGGAATACCTGCCTCTTTGAACAACCTCTTATTGTAGTAGACCATCAGTGGTGTGAAGCCCTTTGGGAAAGCATAAAGTGAAGATTTTCTGCGGGCTATGTTAAAGACATTCGAAAACCACTGCGATGTGTCAACCTTGAGCTTTGAGATGTATGGAATTAGATCAAGTAAAACTTTTTTATTCGAAAATGTCGGAATCAATTTTGAATCAAGCAGGAAAACATCGGGCGGTTCATCGGCAGCCAAGCCGGTAAGAATTTTTTCTTCATATTGATGACCCGGATTTGGCTCATAGAGAACATCGATATTAGGATACATTTTTTCAAACGCCTCAATAGTCTTTTCGTCGATTGTGATTTCATCAGTTCCTGCCCAATCAACGAGGCGAAGTGTTATTATTTCTTGTGCAGAACAAAATGAAACAAGAATAATGAAAAGTATGAGTATTACCAGTCGGGCGTGGCTCATCATGATTGAGCAATAATCACAATTGTTGGATCATTACCAAGGATAGCTCGATAGCGTGCTATTGAATCGCTGATTAACTCCATTCCGTCTATTTCGATTTATGGAAATTCACCAAGCTCAAATCAATACCGCTATTGATATATGTTTATAAAGATTTCCACTCACATTCCCACGTATGATTATCAGTACGGACGAGAACCTCTTCACCATTTTTCGTTGCAAGAACACCTTTAGCACCATTGAAGTAAAAAACACCTGCCATTTTGCGCGGCATTATTATGTAATCGAGCTTTGAGTATTTCTTTTCATCAAAATCTTCTCGCTTGAATTTTGTGTGCCATGTTTTTTTATCAACCGGTTCAAGTGAGAGCGATATTCTTCCCCACCGCGTAGGAGAGCATGTCAACGACATCGGTTTACCCGCATTCAACTCGGATAAAGTTATACCTTGAAAAAGACGCAGGTTCTTCTCATCTTCCAGTATCATCATATGTCTAAGATATCGAATACATTCCGCACTAGCCCAATTGTGCGGCATGTCGCCTATAAACTGGAAGATAGCCGCATCGTGCAACGATTGTTCTTCACGCCATGCATAAAGTGGGGATGCATGATTAAGGAAACCGATGAAAGTTTGCCGTGCAAGATCGCGCATTCCTAACCAGAGAAAGACTTGTGCTACACAAGCAGCGTTATACGTCCAGACGGCATCGTTTGGCATCCAGCCGGTTTCAGCCGGTATATCTTCTTTCATCACTGCTTTCATAAGCTCGACATGACCTGTGACGAGTGGATCTTTAGGAACACACAATAATCCGGGATAAATTGCATGAGAGACATAAATTTGCGCTGCCTGCGGACGGGGTTGTTTGCGTACATCACTCTCACTCCATTTGGGATCACTCTTCATCAGCATTGGAAGATACGAAAAACCGTTTGGATGCTGGCGCATCTCTTGCTGTATAGAATTATAAAAGTTCTGGCGTAACTCACCGTACCAATCTCTTATATAATTTTTTCGTAACAGCTGAAATCTTTTACCTACTTCATCCATTGCTTTCAGAGCAACTAAGGTCCAAATCGTGTTTGTGTATTCTTCCCGGATTCCTCCAATACCACTATCGCCAAAACCTTTCGGTAATATCTTGTATTTACCATTTGAAGAGCCGTCATTTTCAGCTTTATCTTTTAATTCTTTCAAGTACATTAATGCTTTGTTTGCATCCGGATAAATTTCATCAAAATAATCCCAGTTCTGAGATAATTCTGCCTGCCGTATCAATGCATACACTGCAACCGCTGTATCTTTCCAATGGGCTTCACCGGCTCCTCCTGTTATCAATCCTTGCTCATCTTGCCTGTTCCATATCGACTCAAGCCCCTCCTGAGCTTCCTTGTCATATCCTAAGTAGCGAGCAGCTTCGAGCAGAAAATGACCATCTACCACCCATAGACCGCGATAAACCGTTGGACCGACCTGAAATATTTTCTTTCCATCTTTAATCTCACGCGATTCTAAAATATTCCGGGTAGATGCAATTGCAAAATTCTGATAATCCGGTTGAAGCTGCCATTCAACTCTACCCGCAGCGGGCTTCCACGATTGCCAATAGCTCCTTGCCTGATTCAGCATGTCATCGGGTTCCTCTAAACCATCACTAATTTTTTTGAAGAGCTGACCTTCTTGAGGAAATCTTGCAAAATACTTAAGTGGCTTCTCTTTTGTCGCAGTACCAGTTTTTAGTTGATAGTGATGGGCACCTTCGGTTAATTGATCTTCAACCGGACAGTCCACAACCATAAATATTTTTCCTTCAATCGTATCGAAGTGGATACTAACATAATCATCCTCTTCCTTCGCTGCGAAAATACCGGTAGATTTGATAATGATCTCCGGTGTACATTGAACACTTTGAGCTTCTTTGGGTTGTATCTCGATCAATAAATTATCAACTCTTCCCTCTTCATTATTGTTCGTTGCGAACGAGGTTAGCTGGACAACAACCTCACCGCCATCTAACTTTGTTGTTATAATAGGAACAGATGGTGATTCCAATTTTTGCCCGATGTATTTCAACGGTTCTTTACCTCTTAAACCAACTGAAACAACATGAGGGAAAATCTTTTCATCCTGACCGATACCCGGATGACTGTAGAGAAGCTCCCCCATTTTCCCAACTAAACTTTTATATGGATCATCTGGGAAACAGTACGTCGATTGCCAATTTGCAGGAGCATACTTGAAATTATAAAATCCTGCTAACGATTCGATATCTTTATCCACTGATTGAACATCGCTCATAATTAATTTATCTAACGGTGAGGATTGCATGAGATTCCTTCCAATTGTGAGTGCTCCAACTGTAACACCCATTTTTGTTATAAAGTCTCTACGTGAATTCTTTTTCATTGACTTCCTTCTTTAATTCTGTTTATTTTCATTTTATTATAACGAATTTTTATGATTTGTTTATACCTATCTAACCCTATCAGACGTATCTTTATCTTCTTTCATCATCTCTTGCATTTGCTTCATCATCTTTTCATAATCCTCATTTTTGCCGGGATTATTTTCGTCTATCTTTTTTTCATTTTTGTTTTGTTCCTGCATCTCTTTCATCATTTTTTCCATGTCGAAATCAATCGATTGCTTCTTGTAATCTTTCGGTACCTCGAATGTTGAAGCTGGGATTGTCTTTTTCTCAATTCTTGTCACTTCTTGCGTTTGCTCAACTTTCCCATCTTTCATCGAGCTGATCTTCAAAGGGAAGAGCTTCATATCCACTAACTCATCTTCCCAGCCCTTCTTACCAGTTGTAGCTTCCTGTCCTCCAACTTCACCGAATGATTTCAACATTTCGTGATAAACATTTCCCAACTTTGAAGTCCCCCAGATGTGCGTGACTTCATCATTATCATCGATAATCAATTCATCACAAGTGTAACCGAGTATGGTTTTCTTTTTTCCAGTATTCTTAATTTTTTGTTTTGCTTTTTGTGGTTTCGTTTTTATCAAACCTTTTTGAGTATTTGATTTATTCTCATCCTTCAATGATATTTCTAAGTATGATTTCTCTGTTTCATCAACTACCCAGAGCGCTTGTTTATCACCCCGAAATATAAATTTACCATGCCCACCTTCGCTCGAATCAGATTTAATACTTGTTGCCATCAAATTATTTTTCACGAACATGGTGTATATTGCGTCGTGCGATTTACCGTTTTCAATCATAGATACTTTCATATCAATCGCACCTTCAAACTGTGCGAAAGAAATTCCAGATAATAACGATAACATGCTTAATAGAAATATTACGTTCTTCATACATAACCTTTCGTCAAATGTTTGGAGATGCCAGATATTGTACGTTGATAATTTTATTTCGCGTTTACCTCGGATTGAAAACCTGCTGCCTTATGAGAGCCATCGCAAAATGGTTTGTTCTTGCTATGCCCACAACGGCAAAGCCAGATTGTTGGTTTACCAGTAAGATCGAACTTCTTTCCGCTCTGATCGTAAACCTCTAACTCACCATCTACCTGAATGCTTCCGTGATTTTTTACAGTAATTTTTGTTGCCATATAATTCCTCTATTGAAATAAGTCGTGATTATATTCATTATCTATACTAAAAGATAATACTAAACTCTCGATGTAAAATCAACTAAATTCTCTGATAAATGTTTATTTTAACGGTTATTATACAATCGGATTTTCAGTTAAATTTGGGAAAGAGAAACGCTCAACGGATATTTTCTCTTTAGCTAATTCTACCAAATTGGGAACATCAAGCTTCGATTCAGCTTGCTGAATTTCAGATACATTCGACCACGTCTCGGGCTTTCGAGGAGCCAGATAGGAACAACAATCATCATAAGGTTCTTTCGAGATGTCATGCGTTCCGATCCGGCGGGCAAATGCTATTGTTTCTTCCTTATCTTCCCCAGATAGAGGACGCAGAATCGGGATTGACGCGGCATTATCAATATTTCTTATGTTGCGTAATGTTTGCGACGCAACCTGACCAACAGCTTCACCGGTTACTAATGCTTCCGCTTTTTCCTGATGCGCAATCTCCTCCGCGATTCGAATCATAAATCTGCGATATAAGATAACCCTTAGAGGTTGCGGTGTTTGTAGGATAATTTCATTCTGAATATCTGCAAACGGTACAAGATACAACTTCGATTTGAATTGATATTTTGTGAGCACTTCAACAATTTGACGAACCTGATCAACCGAATGCTGACTTGTATACGGCATACTATGGAAATGGACAAAGATAACCGTTGCACCTCGCTTCATAATCTTCCATGAAGCAACCGGCGAATCAAATCCGGCAGAGAGTAACGAGATAACTTTTCCGCTCACACCTGATGGTAATCCGCCTGCCCCTTTGAGCTTTGATCGATAAACATAAGCAGTACTGTCTGCTATCTCGATGAAAATTGTTTCGTCCGGTTTGGAGAGGTTCGCCCTGACATTGAAATGCTGGCAAAGATATTCACCCACCTGTGCATTAACCGCCATCGAGCCAGTGAGAAAATTTTTATCCGACCTCTTTGTCTGAACTCTGATTGTCTTGAAACTTAGTCCATTAAGAAGTTGTTTTGCCGCATCACAAAAAGCATCGATGTTTTGATTAACTTCTACACCAACACAAATATTTGCCAATCCAAAAACATAAGAGAGTCGTTCAACTGCGAAATGGATTTTATCATTTGAATCGGGATGAATAACAAATCGTCCATAACCGCCAGTAACAACTGACGATGGAAGTAAATCCTGAATTGCAGTACGGACATTCTTCATGAGCTGTTGCTCAAAGTATCGCCGATTATCTCCCTTAAGCGTGATCTCATGGTGATGTACAATGATTACATTATGCATGTTTAAAGATATGAGTTCTCAAAGGGAAAAACAAAAAGAGATGGCTTAGGTACTTAAAAGACAGATTCAATATAATTGGAAGTCAAGCGGCTGAGCACCGGAGATATCCAGATTGTAGAATAAAAACGACTCGAGATATTCTTTCATGTCCATTAAATAATAAACATGATAACCTTTATGCTGCATCTCTTGACACTTGGTACTTGTTAAACTAAAAACAAAATATCGATCTGGTTTTTCTATCGATACGGAAGCATCATCATCGTTAAATTTATCTGTTAGCTCGCTTGAATGCTTAAGATGCGCATTCTCGAACCAATACCTTGGTCCACATGCGGTCATAACAACACAAGAATCGGGTAAAGGATAATTGGGCAATATTTCTCTCGCTTGTAACGATTTTCTCCGTACTCCATAATCATTAACAACAAATCCTGAAGTGATGTTAGGTGAAAAACGCTGTTTGCCAAAACCATGTTCAATGAGATCGACGTTAATAAAGGAGTACGAAAGCAAACAAATGCAGGTAACTATTAGATATTTTCTTTTAAAAATAATCCCAAGTGCCATTAAAACGAATGGAATTATAGGAATCAGATACTCACGCTCATCTGCCATAAAAAAGAATGCACAAAGCATAATAATAATTGCTGCTGTGCAAACTTGTAATAGTTTGTCATTCAATTTGAATAACTCTATTACACGCCAACGTGAAAGAAATAAAAAAATAATAATACTGATTGCACTAAAAAGTCCGATTGCGAATACACTTCGATATAAAAAATAACCTATCATCCGGATAAATGAATAATGACGAATGTCGGCAAGGTATACAAGCATATCGTTCTTTAATTCTGGACGTAAGAGCATAGGTAAAAAACAAATAGTACTCACAACAAGAGTAATAGCACACATGAGAAAAACTTTATCTTGCTTTCCTTCGCGATAGAGTAATAAACAGTATGGTACCAAGAAAATGATATGCGTTAACCGTGTTCCAACTGCGATACCAAGCATAACGGCAGATAAAATAATTTTATTCTCTAACAAGAAAAATAAACTTACTAAGATAAAAGTCAGACCCCAAACATAATCAACTGTTACGGCAGAATTTTTCCACAAGATTGGCATAAATGCAAATGTCCACACGAGAATGCTTTGTCCCGGTATCTCGAACCTCTCAAGTATTTTTTTAAAAAATACAATCGCTACAATAAAAACAATCATCGTTGCAGAATTTGAGAGTAATGAACTGCCTAATCCGACCAGCGGTGCATTGAGTATCTCATAAACTGGGAATCCGGGAAATCGAGATGGCTGATATACCCCTTCATTCCATAACGTTGAAGCACTCAAAGCAACACGCCATCCATCCCCATCGGAACCATAGCTGCTAAACAGAAGAGGCAACCTTGAGATAACAACAAGAATTAATAGAATAAAGAAACTTAGAGATTGTTTATTCGGCAAGTCAGCCAATCCTGACATTATTAAGATTCATCCGAACGGGATTCGGTCGGAATGGGATTCGATGAGTGCGACGATGATTTCATTCCATCGGTTGATGGTGTAATCCCTAGCCCAATTTGGTACAATAACGGAATGCTGAACTCCATACTCGAATCGACCGTTCTACCATGCGGCATCAACAATCCCGTATCATACACCGCTCTGATTCCCTCATCTTCATTTGGCATAAGCTTTTCAAAAAGTTTGTTAAGTTCTTCTCGAGTGAATCTGATTTTTAAACTCCCTCGAAAAACATCGAAGTGCTTGACAAGATGTGGAAACTCGGAATAAAGATAAGTATCGCAGCGATATATGGAAAGGGCAGCAGCGGCTTCTTTAAGCGCATTTGCACTAATCAAACGTTGAGATTTATGCTCACCCTCCCTACGATTTATTTCAATTTGTTTTTCAACCGCAAGATTGCCAAGCAGAATTTGCTCACGCGGGTAAACGTTTCCTCTTCCATCGGTGAGGTTTTTCAACATCCATGTATGAATGAATGGAAAGTCTGGCTCTGAGTCCTCATTAACCTCCATGGTCGATTCAAAGATGATATAAAAATACTTCAACACATCTTCGTCTGTACCATTGATAACATCGGCGACACTAACCGATTCGCCTGTTTGTTCTTCACAATATTCCTGAACGAGAGGATCGGCAATGGCACGCGAGATTAGAAGTTTGAGTAGAAGCGAATCACTCCATCGCATCTCGTTTGTGTAGCTTACAAGATGAGATTTATTGACGATCCGTAATTGCCGATAGATATCTGACCGTAAAAATATTTTAAAATGAATATTCTTATAGCGATTGCTATGCTCGATTAAAAGTTGAACCAATCCCGTGATAGATGATTTCAGTTTCTCAAAGTCAGCAATAAATAATAAATCAAGTTTATCGAGCATCATCCAGGCAAGGCAATTCGTTTCTCGAAGGATAGTATCAATATTATCAAGGACAGCGGTTATGCTCATTCCGGTTTTATATTTAAAATCACCGGCGAAAAGTTTTGATATTGTATCGGATGATAGAGATGAATCTTGAACAGAAGATCTAAAGAGCTGACCAATCTTTTGTTTCAGTTTTGTAATTGTGCTGCGCTCATGAGACAGCTCGAGATCATCAACAACTTGCTGGATAACTTTATATGCTTTTTTTAATTCGACATTCTTACTTTTGGCAACGAGTTCTTGAATCTTTGGCTCTTCAGCAATTGCATTAACCGCTTTAAGTCCGATTATTAATAACCAAAAGTATCTAAAATCATCGATAGAATCTGATTTGATATCGCGGAATTCGGCTCCATAAACATATTCTTCATTTTGAAGTCCATAGACAGGAATACAAAATACATCATCATGAATTTTTGGGATGAGTGATCTGACTTTTTCCTTATTGGTACATAATAAACGAAACACCGCACTCTTACCCGACCCCTTGCTGCCTAACACCAACGAATGCTGCGGCTGGAGGATATGACGCAGCATATCTGTGCCAATGAAGCAACTCTCGAATCGAGAATCCGATTCAGCATCCACACGTCCGAAATTTAAGTTAGCTAATACTTCTCTTGGTTCCATTATCCGATAATATTTATCTGCACTATTAAATATAATCTTTTACGCATGATTTTCATATTGCACCAAAACATTGCATCGTATCATAAATATGCTGTATATCACCCCAAATTTTAATTTATTTAATTCCACCCGATTCGGGTGTAATTACCACATCAATTCGCCTGTTATTAGCTCTGCCTTCAGGTGAATCGTTGCTTGCAATCGGTTTGCTCTCACCGAAACCTTCAGAGTTAATCGGGAACTCCACAAGCATATTCGCCATCAAATACTCGGCAACTGCATTCGCTCTACGTTCCGATAGATTCTGATTCACATCATCGCTACCCTGAGAATCAGTATGACCTTCTACCATTACCCTGGAATGTGGAAGAAGTTTGATTGCCTCTTGAACTTTTGTCAGCAATGGATAATATTGCGATTCAATTGTATATTTACCAACCGGAAACGTCAAACCGTACAAACGAATTATAATCTTATCGCCTTCTCGCAGAACATTGCCTTCTTCTTCTGTGAACATCGAAGCCACTTTCCTAATTGTCTCCTGCTGTGCATGTTGGCGATCGAGTTTTTTCTGTAATTCAATTCCTTCATACTGTAATTTCTTTTCTGCCTCACTTAGTGTTCCTAATCTTTTTATCATCAACTCGATTTGCTGTTTTAGATTTTCGATTTCTGCATCCTTATCCTTGATGATCTGGCTTGCTCGTCTTAGTGAATCTGCATCCATGGCAATTTTTAAATCCCGATCCTTTACAGCTGTGATCATATCGTTTATCACCGGGTCAAAACCACTGTCAAAACGTGCCAATATTCCTAAAGTGCTGGCAACACGCTTAAAGTCGAATTCCTTGGCAAGAATAATCTCTTCTAAACTTTTTTTATCTTGTTTCATACTACTAATCGTTCTATGAAGATAGTTAGCATGAGCAGCTTCGTACTTTGCTTCTTCTGCAAGCTGTCTCGCTTCGTCTGTATCATATCGATTTTGTTTGAGTATATTTTCAACCTGCAGTGAAAGTTTCCGTGCCGTTTCAATGGTTCTTGGCGCATTATCTTCCACATCCATCTCTTCCGCTTTCTTTAACAACTCTCGCGCGGGTGAGAGATAGTTTGCTTTAATTGCTTCAAGCTCTGCCGCTCGAAAAGTTGTTTCCGCCTCTCCTGCCTTTTCTTTCGCACTCTTCATATCATGATCTTCTAACTCAACGGCTGACGACTTTAATTGCTCTTCTGCTTTATCCCATAACTTACGTGAGAACTTCCAAGCCCCTGCTCTCTCGGCATCAGCACGTGCCGACATTGCCGCACTGAAAGTGACTTCGCCGAGTTTGCAAATATCTAATGCTTTAGCAAAGTAAGCTGTTGAGTTCTTTATTTTCTCTCTGATGTCTTCAAGACTTTTTCCACGTTTGAACAAATCCGTCGCTTCATCATAATATTTCAATGCCTTCTCAAAGCTGCTCGGGGCATATATGTTCGCCTTTTGATCACGTGCTTGGTTCATGATCACATCGACTTCATTAAAAAGTTCATTGCGAAGATTTTCCTGTGCTCTAACAGAAAGTGTGATAAAAATAGTAAATAGAATGACAATATTAATAGCATGTTGCAAGATTTTCATAAGTTATTCCTTTCTTCAAACATTGGATTATAACGTAAATTGGAATGATTGTCAAGACATATCATGATCAATACGCTCTGGCAAGGAGACTGATTGGATGTAATACTTCCATCTGCAATCCAAACTTTCTTATCCCAAACTGAATTTGGAGATGGCATCCCGGATTTGCTGTTAAAACGATTTCTGCACCTGTTAATTCAATATTCTTCATTTTGCGCTCAAGGATTTTCATCGAATCGTCATAACGGACGATATTATATATACCTGCACTACCACAACACCATGTTGATTCAGGAAGCTCAACAAACTCAATCCCCGGAATGGATTGAATCATCTGCCGCGGCTGCTTGCTTATTTTTTGCGTGTGCACAAGGTGACATGCTTCGTGGTATGTGACTTTTTTATCAAGATGGTCCGGCTTCTTCTTCAGTCCGACTTCTGCTAAAAACTCAGATATATCTTTAACTCTGTAAGAAAATATCTTAGCTCGCTCAGCGTACTTTAAGTCATCTGCAAGTATCCGATTGTACTCTTTCATGAATGCACCGCAACCAGCCGAATCGATCACGAGAGCATCAAACTGATATTGTTCAAACACATCGATATTTTTTCGTGCAAGAGATTTTGCTGTCTTTATCTCACCATTATGTGCATGGAGTGAACCACAGCAAACTTGATTCTTAGGAATAACCACTTCATAACCGTTTGCTGTTAATACCTTCACAGCATCGTGATGAATTTTTGAAAATGCCACATTCATTATACAGCCGGAAAGAAACCCAACTCTTCCACGTATCTCACCTTCCGGATAAATTATTTCGGCAACTTCTTCATCGAAATATTTATTATCCACATACGGCAGTAATTGATGTTTCTCATAAAGTTTCTCGGAGAAGAGTCGTAAAATCTCCGATCGATCTATAGCATCTCTCAATCCACTGCATTGATATATGCGCATAATCTTTGCCGCTTTTTTTGTACGTGAAGGAGATGATAGAACGGCTTGCAAGAAAATCTTTTTCAAGAAGCGCAGACCGAATGGTTCCCCACGCATTTCAGAAATCGAGCTTCGTGCCTCTTCAACCAGTTCACCAAAATGCACACCCGCCGGGCAGGCAGTCTCACATGCCTGGCAATCCAGACAGAAATACATTTCATTCACAAAGATTTCAGATAATTTCAACTCATTATTTTGATAAGAATGGATGAGCTGAATTCTACCGCGTGGAGAAGATTCTTCCTTGAAGTTAAGATTATACGTTGGACAAGTTGGCAAACAAAGTCCACAATGTAAACATTTATCGTAAATATCGTTCAGATGCTGCTTCAGTGTTTCTGTCATCGCCATCTTCGCTTCCTCAAGAATGGAATTAACACAATCCCTGCAACAAACCCTCCGATATGCGCCCACCATGCAACACCGCCAGCATCAGCACCAATCCCAAGGGCAAACAAACCGCTCAGTATCTGCATCAAGAACCAGATACCTAAAAAGAGAAACGCCGGCAGCTCGATTAATTGGAAAAAGAAAAATATCGGGATGAGTGTAAGAATCTTTGCACTAGGAAACATGAAAACGTACGCCCCCAATACACCGGCAATTGCACCACTGGCACCTACCATCGGCACTTCCGAATTAGGGAACATATAGATTTGTGTTCCAGCAGCAGTTAGACCAGCGATGAAATAAAAAACTAGATATTTGAAATGACCAAATCTATCCTCAACATTGTCGCCAAAAATGTAAAGGAAAAGCATATTGCCAATGAGATGCATCCATCCACCATGCAAAAACATCGAACTGAATAGCGGCAAGATTGTCCCCACGTTAATCTGAATCCGCTGAATGTCATCAACGAAATTATATGGTACAAGCCCCAAATGCAAAATCAACTTCGTCATCCCTCTTCCTAACGATACTTCCAATAAAAACGCCAAAACATTCACTGCGATAAGAAGATAATTCACAAATGGAATAGTGCGCGAAGGATTGGAATCACGAAGGGGAATCATGAATTATTGTATGGTATACTTTGTCAGATATGCTTTGATAACCAACTCATAATATCATTCAAACTCTCTTCGTCGATTTGATGATCCATTTCATATTCACGATATGTCAGATCGGCACCAGCTTTTGTTAGAAGTTCTTTTGCCCTGTGTGCAAGTGAAATGGGAATGATTGAATCATGCTTGCCATGTGCCACAAAGAATGGTTTTCCTTTAATTTTATTCCACTCAAATTTTGAATCAGTATCTTCAGGCAACAGTCCGCTATTGGCAACAACTCCATAAATTGAATCTGGTTGAGCAAGAGTTAACGCAAACGACATCATTGCCCCCATGCTGAAACCGAACAAAATAATTTTAGCCGGATCGATAGGATATCCTTTCTTCACGTCTTCGAGAAATTGCACAAGCTTTTTGTAACTTTCATCAAACATCTTCGCTTCTGGTGTACCGATATCGATGATATCGTACCATGTATATCCTCCACCAAACTGGAATGAAAACGGTGCACGTACACTGATGATGAATAACCGCTCATCGAGATATTGTGAAAGTCCGAAGAGATCGTTTTCATCCGCTCCCCTGCCGTGAAGCATGATTAGCGCGGGAGATTTACCGGCGGCTGGAGTTTTCGGAGAATGAAATTTATGAATGAGAGTTGAGCGGATGAGATTCATTTGAGATTTCGGATTTTAGATATTGGATTCAAGATATAAGTTGTTTTACTTTTTACTTTTGAATTTTTACTTTTGCATTGATTATATCCACGCCACTTCCTCAAACTTCTTTATCTGCTCTCTATCTGTAGGAAGCGGTCCTTCGCACTTTGGTTTCAGATCAAATATCTTTCCTGGATTCAGGATGTTGTTCGGATCCATCATATGTTTTAGTTTTCTCATCATCATCATCGATGGTGAGCCGACCATTTTCTCGAGCAATCGTTTCTTATATAACCCAACACCATGCTCGCCCGTGATCGTACCACCGAGATTAATTGCAGCTTCTTCCACTTCGATAATAGATTTTTCTGCCCTTGCAAAAGCGGCTTTATCACGCTTGTCGGTCATATAATTTGGGTGCAGGTTGCCATCGCCTGCATGTCCAAATGTACCGATACGGACATCATTTTTCTTTCCAACCTCACGGATACATTCAACCAACCGTGCAATTTCAGAACGAGGCACAGCCACATCTTCGGTGAGCGTTGTTGGTGTGGCACGGGCAAGCGATGCGTATGCTGAGCGTCGAGCCGCTTTCAACTTGACCGATTCACGATCATCCTGTGCAACTTTGATCGTGTCTGCATTATGCTTTTTACAAATCTCATGTATGAGTCGCGCATCATCATCAACCACAGCCATCTTTCCATCCACTTCAATCAAAAGAAGAGCAGCGGTATCCAAAGGCAAGCCGATGTGTGTATAATCTTCAACGCACCGGATGGTAGTATTATCGAGCAATTCAATCATTGATGGAATAATTTTCGCTGCGATAATTGCTGAGACAGTTTTTGCCGCATCATCCATCGTTGGAAAGAATGCAAGAAAAGTTCGGGACGTCTCTGGCTTTGGTATTATCTTTAAAAGAATTTTAGTGAAGATACCCAGCGTCCCTTCAGAACCAATGAGAACATCTTTCAGATTGTATCCGGCAACATCTTTCACGGATTTTCCGCCAGTATGAAGTATCTCGCCGGTCGGTAGAACCACCTCCATACCAAGCACGTAGTTTTTTGTAACGCCATATTTTAAGCCGCGAAGTCCGCCCGCATTTTCTGCAACGTTACCACCGATAGTCGATATACTGGCGCTACCCGGATCCGGTGGATATATGAAACCGTATTTTTCAACTTCAGATTGAAGATTCGCTGTTATTACTCCCGGTTCAACCAGTACCGAGAGATTTTCCTGATCAATCTCTATGATACGATTCCAATGGTTGGTCAATAGAATTATTGAACTTTCGGATGGAAGAGTACCGCCGCTCAATCCGGTTCCTGAACCACGTGGAATAATGGAAAACTTTTCTGCATTCGCAATACCAATAATCTGCGATACTTGCTCCGGTGTCGATGGGCGAACCACGAGATCGGGTAATTGGGTATTTATTGGTGAGGAATCATATGAGTAAGTCAAACGAGATTCTGGCGAATCGAAAACATTCTCGCATCCTACAATCTCCCGAATTTTCTTAATTGTTGTTTTAGCAATCATAATTGTACAATGAACGTAAGCAAAAATGTTAAAATATCCAAAGCAAATGCTGAGTTAAACAGACGGCGAAATATTAGGATTGAAATCTAAAAAAATATTCTGTATATTTCCATCCAACAGGATATCATTATAAAAAGGAGAATGCTTATGCTGAATCATCTAAAACGACTTTCATTTAGAGTAATGATAACTTTATTTGTAGGAATATCAGCGCTCTTCCCACAAACGATGTCTGAACGACTGTTACCAAAAGGTTTCCCATACATTTCATCGGCTGATATCACCGTTGACCGTTTCAACAATATCCATATCATGGGTATCTCAACACAAGTGCAGACAACTTATCCACTCGAAGATCAAGGTTCATGTTTAATTTACTATACAAGAGTTGAGAATGATTCGATCTTTCAAACCATTACGATACCAGATACAGGTTATTATTATAGTTTTGGTTTGGGTGGTTCTGGTGACATTTTTAAATATTCGCAACAGGTATTATCCTCCGCATCAACTATTATAGGATGGAGCAAGCAATACTGCAGTTGGGGCGATATAGTTCCCAATCTTTCATTTAAGTTACCTAAATTACATTTCTCGGAGATATCCGAAAACACCACTTATTCAATACTGAATATCGATAGTGCCCAAGCACCTTCAATCTCGTTAACAACTAAGGGCGATCTACATTTTTTCTGGGAGACTGATTCAACTGATTGTGATTCTCTTTATGGTTTTTACAATTTCTATAAAGGACGAATCAGTCATCTCATCCGTTACAATAATGATTCGATTACACCTATACAAACAATTGGCATAGGATTCGAACCTCATTCGACGATCAGCAAAGAGGATACCTTTTTTGTGGTTTGGCTTCATGCAGATTCATCCAATAGTGAATATTTCCAACTCCAATATGTAAAAGGTTTCGGAACATCTTTCTCAACACCAGTTACTATTTACGACTCGATATATAGTTGGTTTGGAATTCCCGATTACATTCGTAAAATCAAGGTATCGGACGACAATGTATTGCACATAGGATTTGATGCTAATAAAAAAGGCGTTAATTATATCAATGCAATAAAAATCACTCCCGATGGTCAAGTTCAGATTGATTCAACCAAAGGTTGGGGAGCAAAGTTTGATTTTACCGATAGTGGAATTGAATATGTTGTTTACCCCTTTTGGAGTACACCAGGCGGTATTGCTTTTTCTTCGTCAAAGTCGGATAGATTATTTGCTCAAAATAAATACTACTATTTCACTGCAGGAACACCAAGCTCGTATGACCTTTTGACTACATCGAAAGACATTTCTTGCCTTTTAGCGAACGATAATAGTAATCTAAAATATATCAGAGACCTCGAGCATGGCGATGACTCTATCCATACTTTGAAGACTCCAGCTTATGGTGTCAATGGTTCAAGTGTAGTTATTGATTTCAATGATAATATTTTGTGCACTTATAGTAAAAAACCTGCAACACCTCAACAGTACACTTACATCGGATATGATTCAGTCTGGTTACTTAAAATAACTGATCCAGCTCTCTCGGTGAAAGAATCTCAAGTTCAGCCGACTGATTTTATATTGTACCAGAATTATCCCAATCCATTCAATCCAATTACAACGATACGTTTTGATTTACCAAAAGTATCATCGGTAATATTGAAAATATTCAACATGCTCGGACAAGAGATTTCAACATTAGTTAATGATAACAGAACAGCAGGAACATATGAAATACAAGTGGATGGATCGAAAATGGTAAGCGGCGTATATTTTTACCGAATCACGGCAAAAAGCACCCTAGGAAATTATAACGCTGAACGGAAAATGATTCTTATTAAATGAAATAATAGTATGAGGATGGTATATTGCCACTGTTGAAATTATTCTTTAACTTCTTGGCAGAGTTAAATCGGGTATAAACCATAGCCATAGATACAAAATCGTAATGAGACAAATGATATGAAAAAATCGATATTTCTTTT
>CAYGZC010000158.1:0-2090 GCA_964354225.1 uncultured Chlorobiaceae bacterium
ACATGAAGCAAAAATATTTACCAATACAGAAGTCGATTCAATTGAGGTAAATGGTGGAAAGGTCACTGGTATTTATACACTCGATGGAAAGCATGTCAAAGCGGGAAACGTGATAAGCACAATTCCACATTATGCTTTGCAAAAAATAATTCCCAAAATATTCGGCAACGAGCCGCCTTTTATTCATCTAGAAAAACTTGGATTATCACCGATAATTTCGATCAATCTCTGGTTCGATAGTGAATTTATGGAAATGGATTATTTAGGTCTGATAGATAAAAACATTCAATGGCTCTTCAACCGACGAAGGATTATGAATGAAACTCACAAATCAACAGGTTTCATTTGTGCTGTTATCAGTGGCGCCCATTATTATATTGATATGCCCAAAGAGAAACTTCTCTCTCTTGCGTTGAAGGATATTCATGATGTATTCCCGGATAGCAGGAAAACAAAGTTAACTCATTCCATAATCATCAAAGAGCGGAGCGCAACATTTTCACCCACTCCCGATGTTGAACCAGTTCGCTGTTCCACTGAAACGCCGATCAAAAATTTTTATTTGGCAGGTGATTGGACAAATACAGGTTACCCTGCAACAATCGAGGGGGCTGTAATGAGTGGCTTTAAGGCAGCGGAACTTGTGATTCAACGGTAGTTACAGTACAAATATCAAGCTATAAGCGGTGTGATTGCTTTCGATATCAAATATTCTAATGGGATCGATGTAATAAAAAGTATGATTGCGACAAGCCATTTCCGAGGAATCATCTTCGTGTCGTGAACGATGATTATTGTTAAGAAGAGGATTGTCAAAGAGAAAAAGCACAGGCAGATAATCGAAATCGTGGGATCGGTTAATTTGAAAAGTGATAGAGAGAAACTTTCGTCAACGAGTAATGTTGTTTTTTTGTGAATTAACAATTGCAAGAAAACCGTAATCGTCTCTGGTAGACGAGCGCTTGCATTTACGAATGCCATTGCTGCGGCAAATAAATTTTTCGGATTATGAAGAAAAAATCCAAATGATATGAGCGCTAGAACAAACGTCCAAGCTGGTCCGGCTGCTGCTGCCACCGGACTTGAGAAAGACATTCCGTGAAAGTCGATGAATACAATGTTACTACCTCTGATTGTATCTTTTTTGCTGGCAATTTTGTCCACGATAAAGTGAGCATATTGATGAGTAACGACCGAAATCAAGACGGCAAGAAGAAATGCTGGTATTCCAATCGTGATCAGAGTTTTAGGTCGATATTTTGGTTCGTCTTCTCTTAAAGCCATAGTTTTTCTCTTGGAAGGGTAAGATAAATTATTTTTCACTGATTTTCAAGATATTATTTGTTTTTTCATCTGGAAGATAGTAATTTGTCATTTCATAAGTGTCCACGAACTAATAAAGGGTTTTGAATGCAAAATTTTTTCAAGGAATTAGAATGGCGGGGATTTATTCATTCCTTCACACCGGGTGTTGAAAAGCATCTGTTGGAAAATCAGGTAACAGCATACATCGGTTTTGACCCGACTGCCTCCAGTTTACATATCGGTTCATTATTGCCGATTATGGGATTAGTGCATTTCCAGAAAGCCGATCATATCCCGATTGCAATTGCCGGTGGCGGGACAGGGATGGTAGGCGATCCGAGTGGTAAAACACAGGAAAGGAAATTACTTTCTCTTGAAGCGCTTGATGCAAATCTGGTTGGAATAAAAAAGCAACTCTCACAATTTTTAGATTTTAACACAAAGAGCAATCCTGCTAAACTTGTAAACAATGCAGATTGGCTAACAAAAATTTCGATGATGGAATTCTTGCGCGATGTGGGAAAACATTTTTCAGTGAACGAAATGCTCGCGAAGGAATCTGTGAAAGCACGCATAGAGCAGGAACAGGGTATGTCGTTTACCGAATTTAGCTATTCACTTCTGCAATCGTATGATTATCTGATGTTATACGACCGATACAAATGCACACTTCAAATGGGAGGAAGTGACCAGTGGGGAAATATTACCTCAGGTATTGATTTGATTCGAAGATCACGAGGTGCTGAAGCACACGCGATTGTTTTTCCTTTAATAATAACCTCAAC
>CAYGZC010000159.1:0-3413 GCA_964354225.1 uncultured Chlorobiaceae bacterium
GTGGTGGTGAAATAACAGTGTAGAACTCCGACTTCTGTCCCGATACTGATTAGCTAGAAGTCGGAGATCTTGCCATACCTAATATTTACCAACTATAAATCATATTTTGCTGAAAAGAAATACCAATAAATTGCTTCATAAAGCGTAATCGGAGAAAAATGTCTTTTAACACAGCCATGTGGATCTTGACACTCCAAATAAGCCGACTTCTTCATTGTAAAAAAAGATAAAAAAACTTGACATTGCGATGAAGTTTTCTTAATTTCACTTGTTCAATTTTATTAGAGACAAATAATAGTGGAGAACATCTCGTGGGGACACCTGTAAAACTTGGATTTTTTGAAGCTGTTCAGTGTTCAAGTTTGCTCGCATGTTCGTACTTCCCGCACGACATTAGCTGCAATGTCTTACCGATGAAAATGCAAGAGTCTTGAGGTATTCGTATATTGAATATGTAATTATCACCCGATCGGAGCATTAATGAAGAAGACACTTACAATTCAAGATTTGATCGCTGAAGCGACAGCTTTCTGTGAACAAGAATCACAGTTTGACAACAAAGAGCTTTTTGGCGTCACGGATGGCAAGGCAGTCGGAACCTTCATTGAGCATAAGTTCACCGCTCACTTGCAGGCAAAATACAACGCCACTATTGGTTCCTCAGCAAACGGCATCGATATGCCGTCTGATGATATCAACACTGACATTAAGGTTACCTCAGTCGAGCAGCCTCAGTCGTCATGCCCATTCAGAAGTCCTAGACAAAAGATTTATGGACTTGGTTACAATTTACTTCTTCTTGTCTATGAGAAGACAGATGATCCAAAGAAAAAAGTATCTCGCCTGAATTTCGTTAGCTGTTCGTTTATCGAGAAACACCGAACCGCAGACTATCAAATGACCAAAACGATCCGACAAATGATCGATAACAATGCTAACACGGATGACATCATTGCATATTTTACTGATAGGAATCTCCCCGCCGATGATATGACCATGGCACGGTTGGCTGAAGAGGTTATCAAGAACAAACCCGAGCAAGGATACCTCACGATATCCAATGCACTTCAATGGCGGTTGCAATACGGTCGTATTGTGAGGCTTTCCGAGAACGTTGGTGGCATTGTACGAATTATTAATAAGCTATGAGGCAAGCATTAAGACATATAGAGCCTGCAACCGTAGAGTTTTTAAGATCTCGTTTTCGGCATGTCAGGGAACTTGAGCTAGCAAATACCGAGATGCTGCAACTGTCTGGCGTTCATTCTTTTTTTCCTACACAACAGGACTTTCTCTTATTCTTGGATTCTCTCAAACCTCACCCGGAGGTTGCAGAAACAATTGCTCGCCGTGAGTATGGCGACTTCCAAACTCCATCGATCCTAAGCGAAACAGTTTGCCGCTTTCTTCATTCTCAACAAGTATTGCCAACAGTACTTGTGGAACCTACGTTTGGCAAAGGAACGTTCATCGTTTCTGCGTTGTGCACATTTCCAACCTTGAAGCAAATCTATGCAGTGGAAATTTATGAGCCCTATTGCTGGCATACCAAGTTTTCCATTCTCGAACTATTCATTAAGAACCCAGCCCTTAATCGTCCATCAGTCTATCTATACCGAGACGATGTGTTTAAATTCGATTTCTCTAAGTTAACACAGAGCTTTACCGACGATAGAATACTCGTCCTTGGGAATCCGCCTTGGGTCACCAATTCTGAGCTAAGCTCTCTAAACTCAACTAATATTCCTATCAAGAGCAATTTCAAATCGTTTAACGGCTTGGATGCTATAACTGGTAAAGGTAATTTCGATATTGGCGAGTTCATCATCTTATCCATGCTGAACGCCTTTGCTACTTATAATGGCTCCCTTGCAATGCTAGCAAAGAATTCTGTCATCAAAAATGTTCTCCAAGACTTACCAAAAACAAACTACTCTATATCCAATCTTGTCTCTCTAAAATTCGATGCAAAGTTGTATTTTAACGCTTCAGTTGAAGCTTCTCTCTTCCGATGCAACTTAGCATCCCGCAAAGCGGGACAAGATAATTTCACATGCAAGGTTGCATTGCTCGAATCACCACAAGCTATTGAGAGCGAGTTTGGGTGGGTGGATAAGAAATTTGTCTCTGATGTCAGCTTATACCAGGAAATTCGATCTTTTGATGGTTCGAGTCCCTTTGTTTGGAGACAAGGTGTCAAACACGACTGCTCCAGAATTCTAGAACTGGATTTGATCGAAGGTAAGTACAAAAACGGCTTCAACGATTTCATCGACATCGAAGACAATCTCGTATTCCCGCTAATTAAAAGTTCTGACATCCAAAACGGACCGGTACTCACGCATCGGAAGTTTGTCATTATCACACAGAAGAAAGTTGGCGACGACACTGCCTATATTGCGGAAAGATTCCCACGTCTAAACCAATATCTCTCTGACAATTTACATTTCTTTACGGAAAGGAAGTCGAGCATCTATAACGGTAAATCTCCTTTCGCTATCTTTGGTATTGGAGATTATTCGTTCAAGCCCTTTAAGGTCGCTATTTCTGGTCTGTATAAGAAACCAAGATTCTCTCTCGTCCGACCAGCTAACGGGAAACCTGTCATGCTGGATGATACTTGTTACTTCCTTGGCTTTGACGACCAAGCGCAGGCTGCATTCGCATTGCTTCTTCTTAATAGTGACCCTGTTCAAAAGTTGCTGCGATCCTTAGCGTTTTCAGATGCTAAAAGGCCATATACCAAAGATATTCTGATGCGCATCGACCTTTTCAAAGTCGGGAAATACCTAGGCTTTGAAAACGTATCCAAGCTTGCGGCTCAATTGCCAGAAAATATTCTGCTATTAATGACTAAGGACAAATGGAATGAATTCTTGGTAAGCAGTGAGAGGATTATTGAAACAAAACCTCAACCTTCTCTCTTCGATGAACCTTCTGCTGTCCTTACCAATACAGGATAGACCACCGGTTTCTATCTTAGAATAAAACTTTGTAAGAAATCGGAGTTCTTGCCATGCTTGATATTCACCAAATATAAGCCATATTTTGGTGAAAAGAAATATCGATAAATTACTTCATAATGCGTAATCGGAGAAAAACGTCTTTTAAGACAGCCCTGTGGATCTTGACACTCCAAATAAACCGACTTCTTAATTGAAAAAAGATAAGAAAAAACTTGACATTGTGATGAAGGTTTTATAAATTCACTTATTCAATTTTATTAAAGATAAATTAAAAGTGGAGAACATCTCGTGGGAAAACCTCAGGAGGTGGTTCGTACAACTCAGGATCATCAGCAACGGTTATAGCATCACCGAACTCAGGCTGGTCGTTCGTCAACTGGACTGAGAGTGGAACCCCGGTTTCATCAAGTGCGAGCTACACGTTCACAGTCACAGGGAACAGGACAC
>CAYGZC010000160.1:0-2414 GCA_964354225.1 uncultured Chlorobiaceae bacterium
CCTATGCGAATACAGTGGTTATTATATTTTTTGGTGATTTTTATCCTTGTTTCATGCTCCAACGACAAATCGCCAACATCTAAACTTGAAGATTCTGTATGTGTCAACTTCCAGGCAGATATGATGATCATTCAGGAAGAAAATCGTGTGTTGAGAGAGGATTCGACCACGCTGCAACCTAAAATCGATTCACTCTATCATCACTACAACATTTCAGAATCTCAGGTTGAGACATCGGTACAAGATTATAAAAAAGATCTCACGAAGTGGAAAGAATTCAACACCAAAATTATGAAGCGGCTTGAATATCTCCAGCAGAAAGAACTAATAAAACAGCATCAGTAAGATGTAAAAATATTGAGGGGAAATAAGACACGGGCTACCTGATGAGTCTCAACGTTCAAACGAAGATAGAAATAATCTTATAGGAGACCACTCCAACCAAGGCGGATGCCGGAATTGTAAGAATCCATGCAATGATAATGTTGCCTGCTAATCCCCAGCGAACGCCCGATAAGCGCTTGGTGGCTCCAACACCCATAATTGCACCGGTGATAGTGTGAGTTGTACTAACCGGAATACCACCCCAAGCCGTTACAAGTAAAGTTATGCCCCCGGCAGTTTCAGCACAGAATCCACCTGATGGTTTCAGTTTTGTAATTTTTTGACCCATAGTCTTAACAATCCTCCACCCACCGAAGAGAGTACCGAGTGCGATTGCAAAGTGGGATAGGAGTATAACCCAATATGGGACTTGAAAAGTTTGAAGATAACCTGCTGTTACCAATAAACCCGTAATAACTCCCATCGTTTTTTGCGCATCATTTGTCCCGTGGCCGAGACTGTAGAGTGCGGCAGACACCAATTGTAATTTTTTAAAAACACCATTGATTTTGGCAGAAGAACGCTTATGAAACATCCACATTAAAATGACCATTAGGATAAATCCCATTACCATTCCCATCAATGGAGCGATGAATAGAAAGATAATTGTCTTTGTCCATCCGGCATAAAGGATCACACCGAAACCCGCTTTCGCAACTGCAGCGCCAGCGTATCCACCCATCAAAGCATGAGATGAGCTCGTTGGAAGACCGAAGTACCATGTTATAATATTCCAGCAAATCGCACCGAGAAGTCCACTCATAATAACATATTCATTGACGGCGGCGAGTTCGACAAGTCCTTTCCCGAGCGTTTTCGCGACATGAACATCGAAGAAAAATGCTGCAACCAAATTAAAGAATGCTGCCCACATCACCGCCTTACGCGGAGTCAATACCCTTGTAGAAACGATTGTCGCAATGGAATTCGCTGAATCATGGAACCCATTTAGAAAATCAAAAATTAAAGCAATTATAATTATCGCGATGACTAGAGTCAGCATAGGTCGTTCTATTCGTTATCCATGCTTTATGAGAAGCGATTCCATTACATTTGCTGCATCTTCACATGCATCAGTGGCAGTCTCAAGAGAAACATATATTTCTTTAAGCTTGATAATTTGGATGGCGTCTCTCTCATTTTCAAATAGGTCGGCTATGGCGTGTTCAAAAACTCTATCCGCTTGATTTTCATATTCGTTGACTTTCTCAAGGATTTTCTGAAGCTGGGCAGCTTTACGAAAATCTCTTAATAATGAGATTCCTTGTTGGAGTTCAAGGACAGAATTATAAAGAATCTCCATGAGAGTATTCATATCATCAGGACAGCTTGGCACTTTGTACAACATAAATCGTGAAGCGGTTCCGTCGATATGATCCATAACATCATCTAAAGAAGAAGCAAGTACGTGGATATCCTCACGATCGAACGGAGTGACAAATGTCGCATTTAACTCGGCATAGATTTTATGGGTTACAGAGTCACCCTGGTGCTCATACTCGTGGATTTGTTCTATAAGTTTTGGATGATCCGCTGGTTGGCACTGTCGAAGTTGCTGTAACAATTTTGAAGCAGTAACAAGATTTTGAGCAGATTCTTCAAAATAGGTATAGAACTTTTCATCATGCGGAAGCAGAATTTGAATTAAACGATCAAGTCTCATTGAAGCAACCCTTTTGGATTGATAATAGAATTTTTATCTGAATAAATTTACCTATTATTAAGGGAATAATCAACTTTTATTTTGAAAATATCGGATGGTAAAAATGAGAAAGACACGATGATTTAAAGAAAATACCATTATGCCTTTGGAAGAAAACAGAATAATATATATTGGAATCTATTGTGCTTTGTTTAGAGTAAATTTCATCGTTGTTCCTTTCCCGCATTCACTCTCGACCCATATTTTTCCACCGTGGGCTTCAACAACTTCCCTGCAAATCCAAAGCCCAAGACCAGCACCTTTGATATCTCTTGCCTCTCCGGTATCAACCCTTGAAAATTTTTGAAAGAGTTTCCCGATTTGATCC
>CAYGZC010000161.1:0-6914 GCA_964354225.1 uncultured Chlorobiaceae bacterium
TCATCCGCAGCAAATAGAATTTGCACGATTGAATCTCAGTTATACTGTTATGAGTAAGCGGCGACTTTTACAGTTGGTCGAGGAAGGTCATGTAAATGGCTGGGATGATCCGCGTATGCCTACCATCTGCGGTTTGCGCCGACGCGGCTTCACGCCCGAATCGATTCGGCACTTCGCTGATCGAATTGGAGTTGCAAAAAGAGAAAACATGATTGATGTCGCTCTCCTCGAGGATAGTCTACGTGAAGATTTAAACAAAAGTGCTGCTCGAGTTATGGCAGTGTTAAAACCGCTAAAAGTTATTATCGATAACTATCCGGAAGGTAAAGTAGAAGAGCTTGATGCGGTTAATAATCCGGAAGATCCGAGCAAGGGTTCACGCATTGTTCCTTTTTCAAAAATTATCTACATTGAGCAAGACGATTTTCGTGAGAATCCACCCAAAAAATATTTCCGTTTATCACCGGGGGCAGAGGTACGCCTGCGTTACGCTTACATTATTAAGTGTACCGATGTTGTGAAAAATGAAACAACGGGTGAGATCGTTGAGATGCATTGCACTTATGATCCTGAGACAAAGAGTGGTTCTGCACAAAGTCAAAGAAAAGTAAAGGGAACGATTCATTGGGTCTCTGCTCAACATGCGATTGATGCTGAAATAAGATTGTACGATCGTCTCTTCACGGTTGAAGATCCGGGCGGTGAGAATTGGAAAAACTTTATCAATCCCAACTCGCTTGAAATATTGGAGAAATGCAAGCTTGAACCGAGTCTATTGAAAGTCAAGCCGCAAGATCGATTTCAATTTGAGCGACTTGGATATTTCTGTGTCGATTATGATTCATCAGTAAATAAATTAGTCTTCAATCGAACGGTTACATTGCGAGATACATGGGCAAAGATTGATAGAATTGGAAATTGATTTATGAACCAAGATATTTTATTAATAGTGAAGAATTATCTTGACTCTCAGTCAGGAAAACGATATATTTTTCAAAGTTTCTACTCGAGACATGCCTCAATACGATATCATTAGAATAAAGAATGCATCATTTTATGCGTATCACGGTGTTGCAAGTGATGAACAAAATCTTGGCGGTAAATTTGAAGTTGATGCCGAAATAAGATGCGATCTTTCACCTGCTGTCGTTATGGACAATTTGAAGTTGACGATAGATTACGAAGCTGTCTATACATTTATCCAAAAAACCGTGACACAAAAGAAATATTATCTATTAGAAACTTTAGCTACAGCTATTGCCAAAGGTCTAAGGACAAATTATCCACAAATTCAAATGGTTAAAATTACAGTGCGAAAACCTCATCCTCCCGTAAAAGGTGTTGTTGATTATGTTGAGGTCGAAGTCACGGAGCCGCGGAGCTAAGCGATGTATCAGGTATATCTAGGATTGGGTTCAAATTTAGGAAATCGTTTAGAAAATCTATCGCGTGCAGTCGAAGAGATCTGTACAATAACTACCGTTCAATCAATGTCATCGATATATGAAACTGAACCGGTCGAGATGGATGCCGGGAATACATTCTTGAATATGGTGGTCGCGATCAGCACAGATAGTGATCCGCCTCTGCTGCTTGCACAGCTGAAAAAGATCGAGAAAAAACTTGGAAGAAAGCACCGCTCGCATAATGAACCAAGATTAATCGATATCGACATCCTACTGTATCGCGGCTTGGCTTATGAAGACCATACAGTTTGCGTCCCACATCCAAGATTAGAGCACAGGCGTTTCGTATTAGAGCCGTTGTGTGAGATTGCGCCTATCGCGGTTCATCCAACTATGGAAAAAACAATTGCGTCACTGTTGCGTAATTGTCATGATAGACATAAGGTAACTCGGACAGAATATCAAATAAACCTTTCAATTCTAAACTAACGGATAAACTTGTGCGGCAGTCTCTTGAATCCCTGATCGAACAATCTGAATTACGGCATATCGCCATAGAAGGCGTAATTGGCGCGGGTAAAACAAGCCTGGCAAAATTATTAAGCGAAAAGCTTTCTGCAAAGATTGTTTATGAAAAATTTGAGGAGAATCCTTTTCTCTCGAAATTTTACGAAGACTCTGATCGGTACGCTTTCCAGACTCAGATATTTTTTTTATTGAACAGATACAAACAGCAGCAAGAACTGCGGCAAGCCGATCTATTTCATCGCTTTCTGATCACAGATTATGTTTTTGAGAAGGACAAGATTTTTGCATATCTCAATCTTGAAGATGACGAGCTGAAGCTTTACGAGAGCGTATTGACAACAATCGAGCATTCCATTCCCACACCCGATCTTGTTGTGTATCTTCAGTGTAATGTAAATCGACTGATGACAAATATAAGGCAGCGGGGGAGAGTGATAGAGAAAAACATGTCCGAGCAATATATCCGCGACCTAAATGAAGCATACAATTATTATTTCTTCCGATACAAGTCTGCACCTCTCCTGATTGTTAATGCCTCGGAAATAGATTTCGTTCGGAATAAAAATGAATTTGAAGATTTATTGATGGAAATATTCCGAACCGACAAAGCACCGGTCGAGTATTATAATCCTGCAAGCACAAATAGGTAAAGGAACTCATAAATGTGGCGGTATCTTCTGTGGCTTTTAATCTTTTACTTTGGATGGAGAATTATTAGAACAATGTTTTCAATCTCTCAACGACCCAAGCCGCGTCAAAATTCTGCACCGACATTCCACAATGTTGAGGATGCCGATTTCGAAGATATCACTCATAAAGAAGATTCCTCTGAACCAACCCAACCTAAACAAGATACGTAATACTTTCAAGCGTTAACCGCGCTAACATCATTTCAGCAAATTGATTCTTCGGTCGATGTTGAGTATCTTAATTATGTATGTTTGAAACAAAAAAAGATAGTACTAACCTGATTTCAAGACCGACACCTGAGATTCCTTTGAATTTAGAAGCGGAGATTCTCCGACTTAAAAAGGAATTGAATGCGGTCATACTTGCCCATTATTATCAGGAATCGGAGATTCAAGACTTGGCAGATTTTGTCGGTGATAGCTTGGAGCTATCCCGGCGTGCTGCATCAACGGAAGCGGAGGTAATCGTTTTTGCTGGTGTGCATTTCATGGCGGAGACTGCAAAGATACTAAGCCCGCACAAACAAGTGCTGTTACCCGATTTAAATGCGGGTTGCTCACTTGCAGAAGGTTGTCCCGCACCATTGTTTAAAAAATTCCGTGAAGATCATCCCGATCACGTAGCAATCACTTATATCAACTGTACGGCTGAGGTGAAAGCGTTGAGCGATATAATTTGCACATCGAGCAACGCGGAAAATATTATCCGACAGATTCCGGCTGATAAACCAATTCTCTTCTCACCAGATCGTAATCTTGGAAAATATCTGATGAAGAAGACAGGCAGAGATATGCTTATCTGGCAAGGGACATGTATTGTGCATGAAACTTTCAGTGCAAAGAAATTGATCCACTTGAAGAATCTATATCCCACAGCAAAGTTGATCGCTCATCCGGAGTGTGAAGAGGTTATACTTGAGCAAGCGGATTTCATTGGATCAACAAGTGCATTGCTAAAGCATGTACAGCAGAGTGCTGAGAAAGAATTCATAGTCGCTACTGAAACAGGCATTATCCACCAGATGGAAAAATCTTGTCCCGATAAGCTTTTCATTCCTGCACCGCCGGAGGAAAGCTGTGCCTGCAACCAATGCCCATACATGAAACTTAATACGATGGAGAAGCTCTATCTCTGCATGAAGAATCGCTCGCCGGAGATAATACTAAGTGATGATCTTATCAAACGTGCCCTAATTCCGATTAAGCGGATGATGGAGATGAGCTGAATAAAAAGCCGACCCTCATAGCTGATGATCGGCTTCCAATCTATTCTTTCAGTAACTCATTTCAAGAATATCATTTTCCTTACCTGTATAAACATCTTGCTGGGGTTGGATAGACTCGCTGCCTCTAAACGATAGAAGTAAACTCCGCTTGCGATGTTGCTTGAGTTCCAATTAACCGATTTATAACCTGCTTCTTGGATTTCATCCACCAATATAGCCACTATCTGACCCAATGTATTGTATATCTTCAACTTCACATTGCTTGCAAGGGGCAAACCATATTTTAATGTTGTTACAGGATTAAATGGATTTGGATAGTTATACTCAAGACAATACTCTTTTGGTAATAGTATAGTATTTCCAATCTCTACAGGAGGTGGCGGCGGCATCTCAGATGTTGGTATAACTTTAATCAATCTGGATGTTGCGTTAGTATATTTTGAATGTAAAAATATATACCCATCTTTATTAACCTTCACCCAGTAACCACTTCCTGGCATTAATGTGGTTGTAGTTATATATTGGATTCCGTTGTAACCAAAAAATGCGCTTGTTGTCATATCACCTGGCTCAACAGCGATAGCGGAAACCGGGAACGGCTGCGATATGGTACCGATCATATTCCAACCGCTTACAACGGTAATTGAATCAGTAGTAAGTGGATTACCGGCAATGTAAAATACCTGATCATCGTTAAATTTCAGCCAGAATCCCTCACCAACTTTTAATATATCTTTAGGTTTGTAGCTACCATCATAAATAAATGCATCGCTCACTGCAGCGGGAAAGAGAGCATTCTTTGTGTAGTCCGAAACGTACATTGGAACCGACATCAGATTCCATCCTTCTTTGACTACATAAATATGCATATCTTCCAAAGGTTCATATTGGTATATTTGACCATTACCTATTGAATAGTTGGAAGAGTGTTGAGGTCCAATTATGGGCTGACCTGTAGCATTAATCATCGAATAGGTAGATGAAGAAGTTCTTCCTGCACCAGGGGAGAAATAAGCTCGATGATTATATTGTGAGTTGACCACTGAGCCCCAAAGTCCCAACATAATTAATGCAAGTATGAGGCATCGTATGTTCATAATACTTTCCTTATAAAATCTTAAACCATTGCAATTTCAAATACCACAACTATTAAGTTCATTTACCGAGCGGTCACTATGAAAACGAAGTCGTTATCAACCATGGTATAAGTCCCATTCATGATGTAGACATCGAAGTTATTTCTTGCCGCTAACTGGTTCACCATGACAACACGTGCTGTACTAGCCCCTGTGGGAGCGGTATCAATTTCCGCGTTCGCCACAACGATAAGAGAATGATCCAACGCCGTCACATCAAGAGTGACAGTGTAGTTGCCAGCACTGTTACGCACAACAGATGCGACACCAAATTTCGCTGTCGCTGGGATTGAACCGTCGGCAGCAACCTTTCCCCACGCCACGATCCCGTTATCACGGTAGCGCTCACCAATGCTTATTGTCTTCGCGGCTCCTGCATCACTCGCCAACCTTACACCGTTTCCTGCACGAATATTAAATTGGTTCGGTTGAGTTGAGGCAAAATCAGCATCGGTTGAATCAGCCCAAACAAACGAGCCGGTATGAAGCGCCTTGGCTCGTCTTCCCCCCGTAAAAGAATAGTCACTCGACACAACATTATCTTTCCCACTTGCGTTGGACCCAATCCCCGTTGCAGTACTGCCTAGACCTAGTAATGATTGACTCGTGAATGCATATGGTACAGATGTAACTCTTATCCTTGGTGACGTAACCTCCCCATTAACGGATACTTGCAACCAAGAAGAAGATTTCCAACATGTTGTATCATCTACTCTCAAATTAGTATTATAAATACCGTTAACAACAGATACACTAGGTTGATCAATCGTTAAAAGTGCGCTTCCACCAATAGAGTCAGAATAAAATAAAAACTCAAGATGGTAATTTCCGGTTACTAGGTTCCCAGCGCTATCGGCGAGGAATCCCTGTTGAGATATATAGGGAGGGATTTGCGCCATAGTACTATTAAATAATAGTACGAGTAGGCAAATCAAAATTGGTAAAAATGTTTTCATGTTGAATCTCCTTTTTTAAAATGTGTGTATAATCCAAACTAAAATCATTGAGAGATATTCAGGCACAACCGAGATCGTGACAAAGGTATCGACAAATTTGTTAACTCCTTCTCGTTGGAGTAAGTGTTGTATGTCTTTTTATTCGCTGGTTTTTGCATAAAAAAACGGTTGTTAAGGTCTGCGCTCCCACCTGACTGAAGAAGTTTTATCACTGAATGTTCCCAAGTCAGGAATTTCTTCAACATTCCCCGTTCCAATTAGATCGAAAGCGTTATCCTTCCAATCCCTATCATCATAAAGAACTAGCATCCATCCAAAAGGTATTTGCCACCTTACAGATGAGGTTTTGTCATTGAATCCCTTTTTCCCATCTTCAGATCTGACATTGCGTAGATGTTTGTACTTTGTTGGGTAGTTTATTATTACGCGGCGGTCCTTGAAGCCTTTATCGTCATAAAGTTCAATCCAAGCATCTTCAATTCTAGTAATCGGTGTAGCGTCTGTATTTCTTTCCCACCTCAAAGAGGAAGCTTTGTCGTTGAATGAACCAACATCCGAAATTTGTTTGACTTTGCCCACCCCGGTTAATTCATAACGGCTGTCTTTGAAACCTTCATCGTCGAAAAGAACTGCTTGCCATCCGAGAGGAATATCCCATTTCACTGAAGAAGTTTTATCATTAAATCCCCTTTTCCCTTCATCTGACTTGACCTTCTTGAGGCTACTATGTGTCTTTGGGTATTTGATGGTAAGCCGTCTATCCTTGTATCGCTTATCATCATATAACTTCACCCATGCTTCATTAATTGTTTTAGCCATTGTTGATCTCCTTATTAGTGATAATACTTATTGTTTTAATATTTATAAAACCGGAATGTGAATTTTATTACTAAACTAATATACATTAAGAATAAAATCGAATCAATCCCCTAAATGGGGTAATTTTTCAGTGGTTGAAACATGTTACCACTTA
>CAYGZC010000162.1:0-9697 GCA_964354225.1 uncultured Chlorobiaceae bacterium
ACCTCTACCCTTTTTAATAACCAGTAGTACACAACAAATGTAATCACAGTTCCGAAAGTTCCTAAATAAAGAATTGAGCCGATTCCTTTTGTATCAAAGCGAAGTAAGGAAAAATCTTCAAAGATCAACGCTATAGGATACATGATAACAATACCTAGAACCATTCCGCCCAAACTTAACGATGTTGGACTTATATGGTGATTAGCTCTCTTTACAATGACAAGCGAAATTCCCTGCATTACCGTACTGGCAAGTATTGCTGCCATTCCTAAAATGTTATTTGTTCCAGAATTGACATCCGACCAGAATATTATTAATACACCCAAAAAACCCAACACAATGCCGGCCGTTTTATAAATATTCAGCTTTTCAGTTGATAAGAACAGATGAGAACCTATAGCAACCACAAATGGGTATGCTGCGAATAATACTGATGCAAGCCCTGATGCAATATACTGTTCTCCCCAATAAACCAATGCGAATGGAATACTAAAAGATAGCACAGCAAGATTCATATAAAGCAATAAAGATGTTTGATCGAGGAAAAATTTATCGCCCCGGATTCGCATTATCAGGAAAAGAATAACGGAAGCAATTGTAAAACGAATCGCTATTCCATAGAAAGGTGTGATACTTTCCAGCCCAATCTTTATTACCAACCAGGTTGATCCCCAGATGATCGAGATCAAAATAAAACCAACTACTATTAATCCCTTTTCAGATTTCATTGATTGCAAAAATGTTTCTATGTCAATAATCTAATATTATTAATCGACTGTGTTAGTATATACATTCCCTTACTGTTCTTCTTATGATGTATATCCAAGTCGCTTCAGCCATTCTGCATTTACCCGCCACTTCGCTCTGACTTTAACATAAAGCTCAAGAAATACCGCTCGACCAAGGAAATCCTCAATTTCTTTCCTTGCAAGCTCACCGATTTCTTTCAGGGCTTTACCCTGTTTACCGATAAGAATCCCCTTTTGTGAATCACGTTCAACAAATATTTCAGCACGAATTAAATCTTTCCTACCCTCTTGTTCTTTGAACTCTATTATTTCCACTGCTGTCGAGTATGGTATTTCTTCTTTATATTTTTCAAAAATCTTTTCTCTGATTATTTCACTTACAAAAAATCTCTCCGTTTGTTCACTAACAACATCCGCTGGATAATAGGGTGAATGTTCCGGTAGTTCGCTGACAAGTGTTTTCAACAATTCATCGATTCCGATATTGTTCAAAGCGGAGATAGGAAATATCTCTTTAAATGAGTGTTTGGTAGAATAATATTCAATAATGGGTAAAACATCTTGTTTTCTTATAAGATCAATTTTATTGATGACTAAAAAGATTGGCTTCTGAGCATGTTTTACTGTTCGAAGTGCAATGTTTTCTTCATCTCCCTTTTTAATTTCAGGATTGGCTGCATCTATCATGAAGAGTATGATGTCCGCATCGCCCAGAGCAGATTGAGCATTTTTCATCATCGCTTCGTGAAGAAGATACTTCGGCTTTAATAAGCCGGGTGTATCGAGAAATATTATCTGATAATTCTCATTCGATAAAATACCCAATATTTTATGACGGGTCGTTTGCGGCTTTCTTGTTACAGCAGATATTTTCTGACCAAGCAATAAATTCATCAATGTGGATTTACCAACGTTCGGTTCACCGATGATTGCCACGTAACCAGCTCTCAGTTGATCTATATTTTTATCTTGCAAATTTGAACCCCGAATTACTTCTAAGTGGTAGAGTTTAAAAATATAATGATACACCAAACATAACAGAATTTGGATTGAACTTAAAATAATCCCCATTGCTTGAATTAATTTCAGATTTAAGAGCAGTATTAACGTATTTTAATTCTCTCTTATAATCTGTCCGAGTATATTTTGCAATAGTTGAATATTCAGCATGGAAACTTATTGATGAAGTTGCAAACCACTCCACACCAATAACACCACTTATTCCTAGTCCTGTAGAAATATTTCTGCTGACATAAGATGCTGTATCCCCGTCATACTCATTTTTCCCCCATGAGTAAGAAATCTCTGGACCACTTCCAACAAAAAGATTCACATCTGTACTACCAAATAAATAAAACAAATATTGGCCCCGAACCGTTAACGAATATGAATGTTGCTCATAGGAAGTGTATTTGAAATAATTATAGTAATAAAGTTGATCTTTGTTATAACTTTCATCTGATATATCAAACGTAATACCTACACCAGCACGAACTGCTGATCTATCTGTTAAATGCTTTTTTACAGATATTGTTGTACCCTGAAATGGATATAAGTATACTAAACCATAAATTTGGAATTGCATTGCCCAAGCACCTTCTATTAATGAATTCTTTTTGAAAGTGGTATCATTTTGAGCAATCAAAGTAGAAAACAAAAAAAGTGTTAAAAGAATTGTAACTACTAAACGGGACATAGATCCTCCACTAATATGTGAGTATATATTGAGTTAAAGTATTTAAAAATAATTACCTTTTTATTTTCCATGGCATTGTTTGTACTTTTTTCCACTTCCACAAGGACAAGGATCGTTGCGTCCAACTTTCTCGCCCACCCGAACCGGTTGTGGTTTCCCTGCCTTCGACTCGGGTACGTCTCGTTGTTGAGCAATTCCTTCTTGACCAGGAATTGGTTCCCGGTTCGCATGGAATCCCATCCCCAATGCTGATTCGTGCATTGTTGTCATTTGTTGCGGACGAGGTGCACGCGGCTGTCGACGAATAGGCACCTCCTGCATTGGCTGTGGATATAATTTGAAAACGAGATTAAGTGTCTCATTCCTTATAATATCGAGTAGCTCGACAAACATATTAAAAGCTTCCGTCTTGTATTCGATAAGCGGATCTTTCTGACCATAAGCCCGAAGATGAATTCCTTCCTTGAGATCATCCATCTCACGGAGGTGATCTTTCCACTTCTCATCAATAACCTGAAGTGCAACCATTTTCTCCAGCATAGACATATTCTCAGAACCAATTCGTTCTTCTTTCCGCTTATAATAATCGGTGGCTGACTTGAATGCATCCACTTTAACACCATCTTTGCCGGCCGTTTGCCATTTTTCGGGTATAATATTAAAGTCGACAAGTAAACTCGTTCGTAAAGTTTCTTTAAATCCGTCAATCTCACCGTGTTCATAATACTTTTCAACTATTTCATCTATATTTTCGTTGAGCATTTCAAAAATATCTTCACGCAAACGCTCACCTAACAGTGCATGGCGTCGACGAGAGTAAATAACTTCTCGCTGCTGATTCATTACGTTATCATATTCTAACAATCGCTTACGTATGGCAAAATTATTTTCTTCAACCTTTTTCTGTGCCCGTTGAACCGAGCGTGAAATCATCGGATGCTGGATCACGTCGCCTTCTTTCAAGCCCAACCGTTCCATTATACCCGCTATTCGGTCGCTGCCGAATAGCCGCATAAGATCATCTTCCAAACATAAATAAAATCTTGAAGAACCGGGATCACCTTGACGACCCGAACGACCGCGAAGCTGTCTGTCGATACGTCTCGCTTCATGTCTTTCCGTCCCTACAATATGTAATCCACCAGCTTGTGCTATTCCAGGACCAAGTTTAATATCGGTACCGCGGCCTGCCATGTTTGTTGCGATTGTTACTGAACCTGGTAAGCCCGCATGCGCAACAATTTCGGCTTCACGTTGATGGTGTTTGGCATTGAGAACATTGTGTGGAATCCCTGCTCGCTTTAGCATACGGCTCAATGTTTCGGAAACTTCAACACTCGTTGTCCCAACAAGCGTAGGTCTATTTGCTTTCCGTAACTCTTCAATTTCCTTGATAACTGCGTTATACTTTTCACGCTTCGTTTTATAGATAACATCCTCAGTATCATTCCTGACCATTGGTTTATTTGTTGGAATGACAACTACATCTAATTTATAAATTTGGAAAAATTCCGATGCTTCAGTTTCTGCGGTACCCGTCATGCCGGCAAGCTTTTTATATAAACGGAAATAATTTTGGAGTGTGATGGTTGCGAGTGTTTGCATATCCCGCTCCACCTTGACACCTTCCTTCGCTTCAATTGCCTGGTGTAATCCATCTGAAAAACGCCGCCCCGGAAGCATTCTTCCTGTAAATTCATCAACGATCATTATCTTGCCATCATCAGAGACCACGTATTCATCGTCTTTTTCGTATAGAGAATATGCACGAAGAAGTTGTGTAACTGTATGTATGCGATCGCTCTTCTCTGCATATAAAAGATTTAACTCGTCTTTCTTTTGCTGTTTCTGCTCAGAGGTTAGAGAAGAATCGTTTTCTATCAGAGCAACTTCCGTCCCAACATCAGGTAGAACGAAGAAATCTTTATCGTTCGAGCTGCCAGCAAGAAGTTCTCTGCCCTTTTCTGTTAGATTAATTGAGTGATCTTTCTCATCTATTGCATAGTAAAACTCATCATCAATCTCGTGCATTCTTCGGGCTTGATCTCTAAGGTACTCCATTTCAGTTTGCTGCATCAATTTTTTATTCGCTGGCTCAGAGAATACTTTGGTCAACCTACTGTGTTTAGGCAATCCTCTATACGCCCTAAGCAACTGAACACCGGCTTCAGTTTCTTTATTCTCTGCAAGTAACTTTTCTGCCTCTGCAACAATTTTTGTAACATAAATTCGCTGGGCATTAACTAATTTCTCAACACGTGGTTTCATTTCGGTAAATTTATGATCTTCAGTGGATACAGGACCACTGATAATTAATGGTGTCCGGGCTTCATCAATTAATACGGAATCCACCTCGTCAACGATTGCATAATAAAACTCTCGATGGACTAAATCCTCAGAAGATACTACCATGTTGTCACGAAGATAATCGAAGCCGAATTCATTATTTGTACCATAAGTAATATCGCACCCATATTCTTTCCGGCGCTGAGCTGAATCCATCTGCTGTTGAATGCAACCTACAGTCAATCCCAGAAATTCAAATACTTTCCCCATCCATTGACTATCGCGTGAAGCCAAGTAATCATTCACAGTCACAAGGTGAACACCACGTCCTGGTAAAGCATTAAGATACATTGGCATAGTTGCAACCAGAGTTTTGCCCTCGCCTGTTGCCATCTCTGTAATCTTACCTTCGTGTAGAACAACTCCGCCAATAAGCTGAACATCAAACGGCACCATATCCCAGATTATTTTGTGCCCGGTAATTTCCCAAGATGTTCCAACTAATCTTCGGCAGGTCTCCTTTACAACCGCATAAGCTTCGGGCAATATCTCATTGAGAACTTCATTCGTCCTATCATTTCGTTCTTTTTGAAGTTCTTCGATATGAGTATAAATATTTTCTCTCTCTTCGAGCGACAGATCCTCCCCTTTTCTAAGCTGCTCTTTAAGAGATGCAATCTCATTCTCATACTCTTGGATTGCTTCATTAATGCGCTGACGAAACTCAGCGGTTTTCCCTTTCAGCTCATCATCGGTGAGAGTTTTGTATTGTTCAAAATATTCGTTAATCTGTGTTACGATTGGAATAATTCTTTTAATATCTTTTTCAGATTTACTTGGAAATATTTTGGATAATATTTGTAACATTAATCGTTTTCAATTGTAATTGACATAAATTGTGAGTAAAATCTAACCAATTTTCAGTATTAAAACAAACATGATATTGGGATCGACTGATCTTATGATTTTTCTTGCATTTCATTTTTATTTCATTAAAATTAGGAACATGATTTTTAAAGTTTTCATTATAACAATCCTAATTACGATAATATTACCGTCTTCGGCAGCAGTTTCTCAAATCAATATTCAGCTCTATCCGAAAGCGAAAAGCGTTCCGATGGCATCAATTGTAGCCGAGATGGACCGCATACTTAATGACTCCATTTTCTCCGACTGTTTTATTGGTGTGAAAATAATTCAGCTTCCAGACGGAAATATTTTATATAAGCGAAATAGCCATAAGCTCTTTCATCCTGCCTCCAATCTGAAATTACTAACAAGTGCCGCCGCAATCAATGTCTTTAAGACAGATTTCCATTTCAGAACCAAGGTTTACACCGATCATAATATTTCTAATGATATTCTTCATGGAAATTTGTACATCGAAGGCAGTGGAGATCCGCTTGTCACGATAGACGATCTTGATTCTCTTGCATCCCTCATCAAGACCAAAGGGATTAGAACAATTAAAGGGGATATAATTGGAGACATAAGTTATTTTGATAGTGTTTATTGGGGACGTGGATGGATGTGGGATGACGAGCCATCAGCATATTACCCGTTTATATCACCATTGAGTGTAAATGGTAATTCTGTTAAAATATTTATCAAACCCGGTCATAAAATCGGTGATACAGTTTCGATTACTGCCGAACCAATCAGCTCGTACTATGAGATTAGCAATAATGGAATGGTTTCCACAGATTCATTATTTCCGGATTTGATCATCACCAGACAAAGAGACGGGAATAAAATAATTGTCAATGGTAAGATGTCTCCTAATGATCTAATAAAAGAGTTCTCTATCAGTTTATGGAAACCCGAGTTAGCATTTCTTCATTTACTTAGAGAACACTTGAATTTAGATAGCATCAATGTAAATGGAAAGGTGCGGTTAGGTCAAATTCAGGGTAAAATTCAACTTGCAGAAATATCTCGCCCAATTGATTCGGTTATTCATCGCATGAACAAGGTGAGCGATAATCTCGCCGCCGAGAATATACTTAAAGTGTTGGGTGCAGAAAAATATGGAACACCCGGTACCTCTTTAAATGGTCTGATGGTACTTAAAGAATATTTGTATGGTTTGGATATCGATACAAGTAAAATAATTTTGGTCGACGGATCCGGTATTTCGTGGTATAATGAAATCTCCCCTCATGTAATTACGAAACTTATGCAACATCAATACAAGAATAAAGCAACCTTCCAACGCTTTTATGAAAGTCTTGCTATTGCCGGTGTTGACGGTACTTTAAAAAACCGAATGAGAAATACTCAAGCTGCAAATAATGTAAGAGCGAAAACTGGCTCATTAAATGGTGTGAGTGGAATATCGGGATATGTCACCACGGCGAATGGGAAGATGCTCGCATTCAGCATACTTTGCAATCACTATTCTGGAGAGATTAGTAAACTCCGAGATGCACAGGATAAAATATTGGAGTTACTTGCAAAATCAAAAATTAAATAAATAAAAAATCCCGTCTTAAGTATTGCAGACGGGATTTCGATTGGAGTTCCTAATCCACTAGTCAATTACTCATTCGAAGTGATAACGATATCACCACCCGAGGTTTCCAATCTAATTAAATTACCGCCGCCATTTATCTTACCTTTCATCGAACCGTCCTTTATTTTACCAGTATACTCGATGTCGCAGCTGACATCTCCGCCTGATGCTTCTGCTCTGACATCCGCTGAAATCGTTTTCGGAAGTTCTACTGAAATATTGCCGCCGGAAGTTGAAAGCTCAATCCCTTGATTATCTTTTAGCGATGCCCTGATGTTACCTCCTGAAGTTGAAGCGTTAACCTTTCCATTGCTTCCTCTGATCTCGATATTTCCCCCCGATGTTTCCATACGAAGCGAGCCATCTACTGATTCTGCATACATATTCCCACCGGATGTCTCCAGATCAAATTCGCCTTTCGCTTTTCGAACGTCAACATTTCCCCCAGAGGTCGATAATTTCACATTTCCTTCGATATCGGTTATATCAAGATTGCCTCCTGATGTTTCACCGTTGATTTGACCTTTTACATTTTGGATTTCGATGTTCCCACCAGAGGTGTTAAGATCGAGATTGAACGATTTAGGAACTTGTATCTCGAATTGAATGTCAAGCCAATTATTGTTGAAGAAACGGAAACGGGAGTGCTTCGTTTTACCTTGTACCTTAACGGTATTACCCTCTTGATCGAATGTAACATCGAATCTTTTTAGCTGTTCGTCAGAACCGCGGGCAATAACACGAACACTCACCTCATTTACTTCAGATCCTATGATCGAGACATTGCCAACATCAGCATCAATAATTAAATTACCATTAGATTGAACTGCAAAAGTCTTTTCAACCTTTTTGTCGCTATCACCAAAATATGTTTCATTATATTCGGTTGATCGGGATTTTATAGAAAGACCAATCATGGTTGCAGCAAAAATAATTGCAAGAACAACAAGTATTATAAGACGTGAACTTACACTCAAAGGTTTTGCCATTTTAAGCTCCTTTAGAAACGATATAACGTATTTTATGATGTTAGACGTTATTACTGTGAAAAGGTTACATTAAATTTGGATTGCTAATAAAAAAAGTTTTTATTAGATTCGCTTCGTCAATAATATCAATAAAACATAATGAACTATCTTTTTCGTATCGTTTTTCTCTCTATGCTCATCTTCGGGTGTGGAAAAGAACAACCCAAACCCCAAACGGTCAGCCAGGATGTACAAAAATCTCGACAGAATGTCCCCCAATTTGACGGTAACAGCGCTTTTGCATTTTTAAAGAAACAAACAGATTTTGGCTCACGCTCACCCGGCAGTCCTGCGCATGAAAAATGCCTCAGCTATTTACAAACCGAAATGGAAAAATATGCAGATGCGGTAAATCCCCAGACATTCTCACATGCAGGTTATGATGGCAAGAATTTTATTATGATAAACTTGATTTCTTCATTTAACCTGAAAGCAACAACACGAATCTTATTTTTAGCTCATTGGGATTCAAGACCAAGAGCCGATCAAGATCCCGACCTTAAAAAGAGAAATCAGTCCATTCTTGGGGCAAACGATGGCGCAAGCGGTGTTGCAGTGCTCTTAGAAATCGCACAACATCTCAAGTCGAGCCCACCTGATGTCGGTATCGATATGCTCTTTACAGATGGAGAAGACTATGGGAAAGAAGGCGATAATCAGAATTACCTTCTTGGGGCAAAACATTTTGCAAAAAATCTGCCTTCGGGATTTAAACCAGCATTTGGGATTCTTCTTGATATGGTTGGAGACGTTCAGCTCGAAATCGCCAAAGAAAAATATTCTTTGCAGTATGCTCCGGATATAGTAGAACTCGTCTGGTCAACTGCGAAAGAATTAGGTGTCGATCAATTCACGAGCGATACCCAGGGCTGGGTTATAGATGATCATCTGCCATTCAATGAAGTTGGAATCAAAACAATTGACCTTATCGACTTTCATTATCCGGATGAAACGAATCGTTACTGGCACACAACACAAGATACTCCTGATAAATGCAGCCCAGAAAGTCTTGAGGCAGTCGGAAAAGTGCTGATGTATGTTATCTATCAGTATCCAGCATAAATATGATGAAAACATACATTGAAATTTCTATCTCTGCTGATGAATCCCAGCGTGAGCTGCTCATTCCCACGATGGTCGAGTTAGGTTGTGAAAAATTTCAAGAGATCGATCACGCTCTATTATGTTACGTCGATAAAATCCGGTGGACAAATGAGAGGAATGAATTATTCAAGGAACAATTAAAAAAGCTACACCAGACAATTTCAGCGAATGCATCAATTCAATTCCGTGAGATTATAGAAGAGAACTGGAACGAGCAATGGGAGCGATCTATCCAACCCATTGAAGTTGGAAACAAACTTGTCATCAAACCATCATGGTGTAATTATGAGAATAAAAACAACAGAATTGTCATTCAGATCGA
>CAYGZC010000163.1:0-5686 GCA_964354225.1 uncultured Chlorobiaceae bacterium
AGCGGAACGAGGGTTTACCCGCGCGTCGTTCCGCAGCGCTCTCATGAGCGAGCGACGCTTTTGTGGTTGTGCATTTGTTTGCGCTATCATTTACTTAAACTCTTTCTTGCGCAACCACTCGCGAGCGAATGGCTGCGGAACGTGTGCAACAAAAATGCTGTTGCGAAGCGAACTAATATTGACAAATTTATCGTGAGCGAAGCAATGGTTCATTTTACATTTTTGTTGCTGTTATGTGAAGAAATCGTGCTGTCATTAACGCATTCAGGATTCTGATTAAATCTATAGTTATAAATATTGAAAGCATCGATAGCTTGAGCACGTCCTTCTAGTTCCAAATAGCTACCTAAGAATCCAACGGCTAATCCAATAACGTATCCACCGCCGATCAGGGACATACCATCATCAATTGTAGGAGATGTAAAACCAAGTATAATTCCAGCAGAAATCATGGAAATACCAGCCCATTGTATTACTACACCGGTTGTATGATTATTTTTTGCAGATATAGCTAACGCTTCCGCTTCAGGTATACAAGAAACTTCTTTTGCGAGACCATCCCAATCGTCACTGCAAACCATCATACTATCCTTTGATATAAATAATCCTTTATCGTATGACCACGTAAGCTCACCCTTTACTGCTTTTTGTCTCATGTATTGGGTAGATAAAGAGGCACAACCTTGAAACAATGTCAGTAGAACAGATATTATGGCCAGAAATAATCCTGTAGTAATGATCCAGTAATTATTATTCATTTTTTATTTACCCCAAATATTGTGTGACAGCATCTTTGTCATCCTATTGTTTTTGAAAAGATATAGTTATTCTATCATCGGTCGTTTTTTCAACATTACAATGTAATGATAATGATTTTGTTCGAACGTAGAATGTGTCACCTTCCTTTACTTTGATGGATTTCTTTTTGTAGTAGCCATGTTTATCCTTGTCAACACCTACGATACCATCAAAGGTAAGCAATACAGCGCTAATAAATAAAGATTCCCGTGTCTTTGAACACTTTAACCTGATCTTTCCATTTAAGATAATTACAGTGCTATCATAAAGTATATCAACAAAGGACGGGATAATCATTTCTTCACGCTCCATATTTTCTACATAGTCTTTAGTTGGTTCAATACATCTGGCTTGGTCATTATGAATGTACATTGCATCAACTAATTGTGCTACACCGCTATGTTGAAGTGCTATACCCTTAAAATAGATGCCCCAGCCAATTAGAGGGATTCCTGCAGTAAGTTGAGATGTTTTACCCATCTCATATGAGCGTCGTCCTTCCTTGATCAACTGTTGTGCTTCACCATCACATTGGAGAAGCGTATCCGCATGTTCGGAGGTAGTAACGTTAGATATTGTAAGGATATTGCTATCTTTAATAAGTGCTAAATCTCCTTGTTTTTGTATAAGGTAAACCCTATGATCATTGGGTGGCTTAAAGCTTGTCGAGGGAGCACAACTCAATATAAAAAGCGTCATAAAACAGAATCCAAAAAAGGTTGTGTGAGCAAATACTTTTTCATTTATGATTGTCATATAATTCTCCATAACGATATCTAAGACAACAGTAAGTTTTTTCACAATGACATGTTTTGTGTTTGCGCGACACAATTGCTATCAAAAAATTGTTTAAAGAAATATTGTGAATAAGGACAACTGCCAACTAGTTCTGCTAAACCACAAATTGAATGAATATTTTATGGACAAATCAACTGAAATGTCTTCTAGAAAAAAATATTCATAACTTAGACCAAATGAATAAATAGTAAAAGGAAAGTAGTAAAATGGTTGATATCCACCAACGTAGTATTTAGTATATGAAGTTGGCTTTGGTGACCAATTGTGAAAACCAACAATATCACAGCCCAAACCTGGTCTCAAACCCCGAATCAAAACAGTAGGTACATAAGCACTGAGAACTACTTGATAGTAGTCTTCCTCTCGTGTTTGAGGGCGCTCATATTGGATGTAGCTTAGAGAAAAGACAGCTGCGGTGTCCCAAGTCTTGCCCAGCTTTTGCATGGCATAGACTGATATTCCTCGACCATTTCCTGCAATGTGTTTAAATTCGTGACTAATTGGTCTAGAATACATAGCACCCGCTCCAAATCTGAGATTTGTTTCAACTTGTGAATAGACGATCTCAGATGTGGCAATCAATATATTCAGCACGATCAAAGCTATAGTGTTGCATGATATTTTCATCTTTCTACACTTTTCCTTAGATGATCTATCTTATTTAGTTATTATCGAAACATAGCACGTAACAGCACGATTTTTTTCACATAACGTTTCCGAAAAGCATGCCGCCGTTTTGCAAACCATCAAATGACACATTATAAGTGAGCAAAACGGTGGAACGAGCCCAATCAAATCCTATCATAATGCGAGTGTCGTGCTTTTTCGGTGTTAGTTGCCGTTTTTGCATTTGAAGTGGATATCCTGTTCACTTTTCTTTGCGCAAAGATTTCTTTTCAGGTGATGAGAAGACTTGTGTCAGACGTTCTATCGTTCCCATTAACATATCCAACATTATAAAAGATTCTTTTCCACCAATTCCAAATTCCTCCATAAATGGACCATGCATCATCATCTCACTAGTCCGTCTAAGAACTTGGATTGTTCGATCAATCTCATTACGATCTCCAGATTTAATTGCTCTGTACACTTCTTGGCCAAGTTCGTGGAGCCATGGTAAATCATCTCGAAACATACTGGTTACCATTAATATTCCAATTGGATCACGTGATACCTCCGACATATGCATCAGCTCGTCCATCATCATTGGTGAGAAACGTCTAGATCGCCGCCGGCGTATGGGATCAATTGCATCCGTCAGTCGATTTTCAACCCTTGATGGTAAATCTTTGAACATGAGCTTTACTTCTTCAAACAGTTTTGCAACGGAAGTTTCATCAACTACTCCTTTGTCCTCTTTCTTCTCTTTGGTATCTCCAAGTTTTTTAAGTATCTCACTGGTTTTTTGTTTAAATGCTTTAACCTGCATTTGAATTGCATCATGGTCTGGTTCGGAATTTGGAATATGACGAACAAGTTGCATGACCAACTTTGTAAGAGATTCTTCCTCATCATCTGAATTCTGAAATTGTGCGAATGGCCCGTTGTTTGCTCTGGATAGAGGTATACCGAGGGTAATGCCGTATACAGAGGTGTCCAATCTTCCTTTGGCCACACCAGCCTCATATAGAATCCATGGGCGATCCAAACTCCGTTGAGTCAGCAAACAAACAACATCGGATGCATCATTGAGTTTTTTCATTAGTTCTGGGTACCATTCTAAGCCATACTCGATACCTTGGGAGCCTTTCCTATCTGAAGAACGAAAGGACTTTAAAACTCCGCAACTCACTATGCTCAACAGTTTACTGAATGCTTCTGCTAGTTCAGCATCTCTATTATCGTGACTAATGAAGATGAGCGGTAATTTTTGGGGAGAAGAAAGTGGTACACTCTCAACTTTCCCTTTCTCTGTTGTTGACTCTGGCATATTTATATCCTTTCAAGAATTTTGATTGCAAAAATGGCAACTAACGTATCGGCAAAAAATTGCCGTTGTGGAACGAACTCGAAATAATATTTTAAACAGAAAGTGAGTGTAGCAATGGAACGAAAACAAAAATCGGGAGGCAAAATGAGTGTCATTTTTTGCCGTGTTAGCCGAAGTTGCAGTTCTTTTGTTAAAAGTTTTGTGGCGCAACCATGACGCGGGAAGAATGGGATGAATATAAACTGCAACTTGAGATTGAATATTGGAAATACTATCGCGATCACTCACCATTATGGAAATCATATTGTATATTAAAGAATTTTTTTGGCAAAAAGCAGAAGGATAAGAATTGCTTGCAAGTAAAGGAATCGAATGACAACTGATTCTCGTCTTAGAATATTATTGCGTTGGGATAGTATCCTTTGTTGTTCCATTTGCTTTTGCTCGTCAGGCATATCTTCAACACGACCTAAAAATCTATAAAACGAAAGTTGATCTTTGAAGTTCAATACTATTAAACCCGCAGATATGATGGAGATAAAGATAAGGAGAAGTCCAAAAAAATTCTCGCTAACGGAGGTAACGGAAAAAACTGCCACGAGAATACCATTGACGGTTAACAATGCCGACCAAAAGCTGGATGCCGATTCTCTCGTAATATCTCTTAACCGAATATCGTTGTCAGAATATTTTGTCATTGGATTTTATTTTTTAATGGGGTTGTGCCACAAAACGAATAAGATTGTATCTGCAATTTTGGCTAATGTCGCGCGGGAAGTACGAACGTGCGAGTGAACGGCTCTCCTGTTTTTGGAGAGACGATTTGAGCGAGCATGGAGTACTTCCCGATGTTCCGCGCCGTTCGCGTAGCGAACAAGCGGAACGAGGGTGAAACCCGCGCGACATTCCGCAGCCGCTCATGAGCGAGCGTGCTTTTGTGGTTGCGCAGTTGTTTGCTTATTCATGTTCGTACTTTCTTTCGCGCGCAACCACTCGCGAGCGAATGGCTGCGGAACGTATGAGTGTAAAAGAAGTTAATTTTGTGAACCATAAATAAATCAATTTTCGTGAACAAAATAATTTAGCGAGGTCAATATATGCTTGTAACACATAAAAGTAATAAAGAAAAAATACTGGGCGCACTTGACGCACTTGCGATTGCATTAAGTGAACATAAACACACATGGACAAAAAAACAGAGACGTTTGTACGAGAAAGCCGTCTCAATACTCAAAAAAGACTAAGACTTTTTTCTTCGATTATATGGAGATTGATTGGTCGGCTTTAGAGAAATACCTTTCTCGCTGGCTTTTGAGCGAATGGCATCTTCGGTGCGACCAAGGTCTAAGCCAATAATACGAGTAGGTGTATTTTTCTTAGCCAAGTCACGTATTTTAGAAATCTCTGATGATTTCCATGGTTTACCAGTATTACGATTATATTTTGCCATAATTACCTCATAAAATGAAAGAATGTGTTACAAGCTATGATAAAACGAGCGACTTTTACACGATTGTTGTACGCCGTGCACAAATATATCTTTAATTGTTTTTTATAATTCATTTTTCGCCAGCACCATGAAAGCAACAATAAATAATATATGGATGGGCGATTTCTCGCCCATCCAATTTAACGAAGTAGAGCAAGTAAATAAGCAATAGCCAGAATGACCATCGCAATATTCAACTTAATCTCTACGTTCACGATGAACTTTGTCATTGTAAACTCCAATGCAAAGCTCGGAGCGCGCTCCAAGCAGTTAATTACTTGGAGGCTTATTTATCGTGGCGTTGCTACCACGTTTGGTTTGTTGAACGTTACAACATTCCAAAGTTCGACAATATGTCCGATGCAGTCGCCTGCCTATGTAGGCAAGTGTGGTGCACCTCCTATTGCCATTCAGCCGGATTCAACAAACCCGACAGTGGATGTGTTGAGCATCCATACCGTAGCGGATGAGTTCACCTCACCATGCGGGTATCTGAGATGTTCAAAAAGAACATCGAACTTTTTGGTGCTGGCGAAAATGAATAATATTTGTGCATGGCGTTACAACGACGCGCGGGAAAAACGAACGTGCGAGCGAACAAATCTCTTCTTTTGAGATTTGTTTGAGCGAGCATGGAGTTTTTCCCGATGTTCCGCGCCGTTCGCGAAGCG
>CAYGZC010000164.1:0-1784 GCA_964354225.1 uncultured Chlorobiaceae bacterium
GGAGAATACAAATGGGCATGGGGTTCACTTTATCACGATGAAATAGCATATTTCTTCGGAAATGACCCTGGCGGTGGCTTTGGATACAGAATTATTGACGAAAATGGGTCTGTGAGTCTTGTAGCAAACCAGAATTGGGCATTACAACATGCAATAGAACTAAATGGGGAAATTTATGCTTTGGCTTCTTCTGCAACATATGACTCATACTATGGTGCTGTCCCTTCGGATGTATATTTAATAACTACAGCTCCCGAACCGGCGACACTTTTACTGCTTGGCCTTGGCGGCCTGATGTTGAGAAAACGCAAATAGTGGATAGTCGTTGGTAGTTAGGACTTGTAAATAAATAAAGTTTTGGTCTTCTGATTGCCGATAGAGGTAATATGAAGACTACACAAAGACATAAAGCGTTTATCCCCCAAGGAAATCTGTTGAAAAAATCGGTTCAAAGCAAAACATGGCAGAAAACATTCAGACGGCTGTTGGAGAAAATGCCGGAAAATATCCGTCGGTGGAATGCGGCGCTATTAGCTATGCAACTTGACTATGGCGGTATGAAGATTGCTGGAGAGATTTCCGGTCTCTCGCAGCCGACTCTTCACAAAGCACGACAGGAATTGGAAAATAACCAAGTGAACTGGGATTGCCAACGGCAAAGACGCCCAGGCGGTGGACGAAAGCGGATCGAGCAAATGCAGCCGGACATGCTTGACGATCTCAAAAAGTTGGTAGAGGATGAAACCGCAGGCAATCCATCTTCGGATGATCGTTGGGTCAATCGGACAAGCCGTAAATTAGCAACGGCGATGGGAAAACTTGGGCACGATATTTCACATGTAACCGTGATTCGACTCTTAAAAAAACTGGACTGAGCTTGAAAGCGAATCGCAAACGTTTCACAGGTCCGCCCCATCCTGATCGCGATTGTCAGTTTCGCTATATTTCGAAACAAAAGGGACTGTTTTTCCAGAACAACTTGCCCGTGATCAGCGTCGATACGAAACATAAAGAGCTGATCGGTGATTTTAAGAACCCGGGCCAAACATGGGTTCGAGAACCGATTGAAGTGAATGCACACGATTTTCCGCAGGATGCTTTGTGCAAGACGGCTCCATATGGTGTGTACGATGTGGGTCGCAACCATGGATTTATTTATGTCGGTGTTTCGTCCGACACACCCCAATTTGCAGTTGATTCCATTCGCCAGTGGTGGCTTGTTCACGGCAGGAAGCAGTACTGTCAGGCGAGCAAACTGTTGATTCTTGCTGATGCAGGCGGCAGTAACGGTTATCGCCTGCGGCATTTCAAGAAACAGCTTCAAGAGAAAATCGCCGATGCGTTCAATCTAAAAGTAACGGTATGCCATTTTCCCAGCGGTGCATCAAAATGGAATCCAGTAGAGCATCGACTTTTTGGCCCGATCAGCTGCCATTGGGCAGGTATTCCATTGCGAAGCCTGGAGTTGTTGTTGCGGCTAATCCGCACAACCGTAACGGATAGCGGTTTGAAAGTCTGTGCTCGCTTAACTCGCAAAATATATAGAACAGGCATTCGTGTAAATAACACCGAGATGAAATTGCTCAAACTACGAAGACACGCGATCTGCCCGCAATGGAATTATACAATAGAACCACACCAACAAGAATGAAATGTTATTTATTTACAAGTCCTAAGTCTTTCAAATGCCTCATGGGCACATTTATGTACATCAGCAGTCTGCACATTCACCACCCCCGTTCAATCGTGCACTTCCTGCAATTCAGCGGCAATATCAACCTGGA
>CAYGZC010000165.1:0-6130 GCA_964354225.1 uncultured Chlorobiaceae bacterium
ACTCAGGATCATCAGCAACGGTTATAGCATCACCGAACTCAGGCTGGTCGTTCGTCAACTGGACTGAGAGTGGAACCCCGGTTTCATCAAGTGCGAGCTACACGTTCACAGTCACAGGGAACAGGACACTTGTTGCTAACTATCGTAGTACGCTCTGCGAATTAAGTGTACCTGCGTATTACCAATGTGACGATCCTTGGGGATCCCAACCGCTAGACCATACTAATCTATCCATCAAGAATTATGGATGTGCCATCACATCAGCGGTAATGGTATTACGCAAATATGGTGTCACATCGTTACCCGATGGCAAGGATCTCACACCGCTCACGATCAATGATTATTTGAAGGCTAACGGAGGTTATGTCAGTTCTGGTGAAGGGAAAGGTGGCTTGTATTTCACTGCGATCAGTCGGCTAGCGACCGATATGGGCCATCCACTTTCGTACAACAAGAATTCCGGAGAGAACAATCAGCTCCTGGATGAAGAAATCTGCAGCGGGCACCCCGTTATTCTAGAAGAACTTGTCCCTTATAGAGATGGTACAAAAGGGCAGCACTTCATAGTTGTAACTGGTCAGACGACGGTAAATAATACACCAACGTGGACGATTCTCGACCCATACTTCAATCAAATACATTGTGGTCTCACCAACCGACTAGACTTATTAAATGGGTACGGCAATCATTACGTGTCCATGAGGTTGTTCAGGCCAATTTCAAGCCAAAGTATCCTTGCATCTTCAAACGCAACCACCCATGTTCCCACCGGACCTTTTGTAATTGCTGTACCTCCTACCGCCAAGCTATTAATTACAGATGCTCAGAACAGGCGTATGGGTGAGGACTCTAGTGGTACTAGCTTTGATGAAATACCCGATGCTTCCTACTGTTTGGCATCTCTGGCTAACGACTCCACATGGGAAGACGGAATACCGCCAATTAATATCTTTGAACATCCCACACCAAACGATTCCGGATACTCCATCCAAATATTTGATTCCACTGAAGTCGTCGACACACTGGAGTTCACCATATATGGGCCGAATGGCGATGCAAGCGTGCATTTTGTTCCAATTACAAAAGGTGTTGCCGATTTGAAAGTTCAGTATTTAGCTTTGAACTCTGGCTGGAATTTGTTATCTGTGCCGTTGTCTGTCGATAGTCGTATAACGCCCACTCTTTTTCCAACGGCCATCTCCAACGCATTTTCTTATCAAGGTAGCTATGTCCAAGGGGACACTCTTACAAACGGACAGGGCTACTGGCTCAAGTTTGAAACTACACACTCCATGCCACTCATCGGTATATTACGTAACATTGATACCGTACAGGTCAGAGATCATTGGAATATGGTCGGTTCTCTTTCGGTTCCTATTGCAGTCGGAAGCATAGGCAGCATACCACCTAACCTGATGGTCTCCGATTTCTATTATTATGACCCATCCTATGGTTATCTTATTGCTGATTCAATTAAGCCTGGATTTGGCTACTGGGTAAAAGTCAGTCAAGCAGGTTCGCTCATTTTGTCATCATCAGGTGCTGGTCTTGATAAGTCATCAGCTTCTCACATCCGAATTGTTCCAACATCGGAGCTTCCGCCTCCACCTCCCGATGGTAACGCTACTCCTATTGAAATTCCAAAACAATTTGCGCTAGAGCAGAATTATCCTAACCCATTCAACCCCATCACAGTATTCCGTTACCAGCTACCGATCGGAAGCAAAGTAACTTTGAGAATTTATAACGTACTTGGACAGGAGATAAAGACTCTCGTTGATGATTGGCAAGATGCTGGCTACAAAACAGTTGAATGGGACGCAAGTAATTTTGCAAGCGGTGTGTATTTCTATCGCATCAATGCTGGTAGCTTCATCCAGACTAAAAAATTAATTTTAATGAGGTGAAGAAGCACATTGCTTATCAGAAACAAAAATGTAAAATGTTCCGAAGGAATGCCTTTGGCAAGCTATTGCTTCGCTCACAAGAAATTATTTTATAAGAGTTTGCTTCTCAACGGCATTTTTGTTGCTGACGCTAAGCGAAATGCTCTCCATATAAGTATCACAAAATGAACAACCTCTACTCCGAAAGTTTGGTAAAGCTCAGAGAAGAACTCAGGCGGCGGAACTACCGTCCGAGCACTATTCGTGCTTATACAAGTGGAAGTAAGATGCTGTTCGAATTCTTCCCTGACAGAGACATTCGTGATCTGAAGAAAAGGGATTTCGCTGACTTCTTAGAATACCTCACCGAAAGAAGAGGGCTTGCTGCATCGACCATCCATCAAACTATGATGGCTCTGCGATTCTTTTATTCTAAGGTGTTCAAATCTACCGTACAAATACGTTCAATTTCATTACCATTGAGGCGAAAGAAACTGCCGCCACTCCTTGAGCCAAAGGAAGTAATTGACATCTTGAATGTAATCGAGAACATAAAGCATCGTACATTGATAATGCTGATTTATTCTTCTGGTCTTCGAGTCAGTGAGGCAGTCCGTCTAAGGATAGGCGACATTGACACAAAGAATAGGACTGTGAGTATTTATGACCGTCGTGGTAAACTACTTCGAAAGACAGTTCTATCTGAAGAATCCAACCGAGAACTTCAGAACTACATAGACACTTACAAGCCTGATGTCTGGCTCTTTTCTGGATTCACACAGGGAACGCCCTTGAGAGTACGGAGTGCACAGAGTATTTTCGTTGCCGCAGTGAAGCGAGCCGGCATAACCAAAGATGTATCGATTAGAGACCTTAGGCATGCGTTCGCTGGACATCTGATCCAAGCTGGCTCTGATCTTGGTGCGGTTCAGCGAGCTCTCGGTTTAAAGAGTTATGCAAGTGCTCAATTCTATCAATCTCTTACTGCAGGAAAAATCCTCGACATTCGCAGTCCCATCGACACGTTCCTCTCTGGTCAGGACAAGGTCGTTACCCGGACCCAAGACCTTGAGGCTCTTATACTGAAGATCAAGAATCCTGACGAACGTGACTATCTGAAAGAATCCCTGCTCTGTTTCAAAGCCGGGGCTTTGCGCGCTGGCGTGGTCTTTGCGTGGACAGCCGCTATTCTCAATATTCATGGTAAGTGTCTCACCAAACGAGATGAACTAAACCAATACATGCAAAGAATAAATCCGAAGGCTCGGCTAATAAAGAGTGCCGAGGACTTTGCTTACTTCAAAGACAAAACAATTCTCCTAGCCTCAGAGGAGATTCGGTTTTTCACCAAGGCAAAGAGAGAAATACTCGAGCAAGGTCTTGACCTGAGAAACAAGTGTGGTCATCCTTCTGGGTATTATCCGAAGCCAAATCGGGTATCTGGATACTTGGAAGAGTTGATCGATATAGTGTTCACGTGAGGGTACTTTATTTAACAACGACAAAGAACATTGGCTCCACGTTTTGTTATACATATACTTTCTTTAATTAATGCACCTTGCTATTCAAAAATCTCCACAGTTCCTCCTGTGTGAATAAAGATAACATTTTCATTTGGCGAGAATAATCCTCGTTTGGCATAATCTAAAAGTCCGGCGGCGGCTTTGCCTGTATAAACATTATCTAAAACTATTCCCTCTTTCTCGGCAAAAAACTTTATGGTAGATTCACATGCCGCTGTCCTCGCGCCGTATGCAGTACCCATGTAAGAATTATCAAGCATAACATCCTTTTTATCAATGGATACGTGTAGGAGTTTGCCCGTATCATGGGCAAGCTCAAACACTTCTTTTGAAAGTTGTTTTTCCGTCTTTGCTACGCCCATTCCAATAATTTTTCCCTGCCAGCCGGTCAGCTTTTTCCCAACAATCAATCCCCCCTGCGTGCCGCTTGATGAAGACGTGTGGATAATGGTATTAGTTGAAATTCCCAATCGTTTGCAGTCATCGAGGATTTCAATCAAAGCATTAACATACCCTAATGCGCCAATGGGTGTTGAGCCACCGATGGGAAGCCAGTAAACATTTTTACCTTGCGATTTAAATTTCTCCGCAAGCAGCTCACCTTCCCGCTCTAAAATATTCCAATCATCCGATTCAACAAAGTGAATGCTGGCGCCAAAGAGATATGATAATAATAAATTGCCTGTTGGTTTATCGGGTTTCTTTCCACCCAAAACAAGATGAACATCGAGTCCACTTGCTTTGCCTGCCGCCGATGCCATCCGGCAAAAGTTAGATTGAATTGCACCGACTGCAATGAGTGTATTTGCTTTCTTATTTATCGCATCGGCAATTAGAAAGTCGAGCTTGCGGGTTTTGTTTCCTCCGTAAGCGAAACCCGTGAGATCGTCCCGTTTGCAATAAATATTAACACCGGTTTCACGCGATATATTTTCAAGTTTATGCAGCGGTGTGGGAAGTATTGATAATGATACCGTTGGAAATTGTTTAATTGCATCTCTGTTCATAGTCACCTCAACCAGTTTAGAAATAAAGTGATAATAATTGCGTTGGTAAAGTCGATGAAGAATGCACCCACCATCGGCACAACAAGGAATGCACGCGGTGCGGGTCCGAATTTACCGACGAGTGTTTTCATATTAGCCATTGCATTGGCTGTAGTACCCAAAACGAATCCGATAAATCCGCTTGCCATTACAGCCGATTCGTAATCTTTTCCCATCATCCGGAATGAAACGGTAATTGAAAAAAGAACAACCGCAATTACCTGAAAGAATAAAATCGCTGCAAGAGGAACCGCTAAATGTACCAGCTCCCATAATTTCAAATCCATCAGTGCGACAACGAGGAATATATTTAAAGATATTGTACCGAGCAGTTCCATAACGGGATAATCTATCTTAAACAATTTTGTCTTATCGTCTATGTTCCGCAGGAGAGATGCAATAAGCATCGCGCCGATATATGCCGGAAGTGTCCATCCAAAAGATTGAATATAAAAGCTGACGATACTTCCGAGTCCCATGGCAGCGGCGGCGATAACGATGCTCATCATAAGATTAGAGTCTTCGCGCTCAGCATCGATGCTGACCATCTGGGGCTCAGGGTTTAACTCTTTTTGTAGCTCACTCGATTTGCCTATGCCTTTAGCTTTGATCTGATAGCGACGAATTAAATACGTTCCCGCCGGTCCGCCAAGTATTCCACCACAAACAATTCCGAAAGTTGCCGCAGTAATCGCCAGTGTGTGTGCACCAACGACACCCGCTTTTTCAAACAACGGGGCAAAAGCGAGACCCGTGGCAGGACCTCCAACCAGTGTCACAGAGCCGGCTATAACACCGAGCAGTGGATTGACGTTAAATACGGAGGCGATTCCCATTCCTATAAAGTTCTGCACAAAACAAAAAAGAGTCGACATTATAAGAAATATAATAACATACATTCCACCACGCTTAAGAAGAGGCAAACTTGCACCCATACCGATGGTTGTAAAGAAAAGCACCATGAAAAGTGGTTGAGCAACTGTGGTAAGTTTAATATTCAGGAAACGATCATGCGCAATAAGATTGATTGCTGCGAACAGCAGACCGCCAACCACTGCCGAAGGGATATTCAGCCGTTCGAGAAAATTAATTCGTTTACGAACAACCATTCCAATAAAAAATACAACAGATGCCACGGCAAGTGTTTGTATCAGATCAAGCTCGATGGTCGGTATAGCGTTTTCTATAATATTCATTATCGTAGTGTTTCTTCAAAGAGATTTATTTTTAAAATGGAAAATCCTGTTTACTGTCGAATCCTTTTTCCTGCTTTTGTATCTTCGGTTTTTGTGCTTGTTGATGGACCCGATTCGGGGCAACGTAAATTGCTTTCCTCGGTGTTGTCGGGCAGGCATGCTCGCAAGCACCGCAACCTATACATATATCGTTGTTTTGCTCCGGTATTTTTAACTTTCCCTCATAGGGAACCATGTAAACCGCTTTTGTGGGACAGTGCTCGGAACAAGCTGCACAATCTTTTTTCTTTGCTACAACAACGCAATCATCCTTAATGAAAATTGATTTACCGATCTGCACTAATTTCTTAGTCTCAACATCGACCGGCAGGATGGCACCGCTCGGACAAATCTGGCTGCATACTGTGCACTCGTAGTTGCAGTAACTTGCATCGTAATTCATTTTTGGCTGGAAAATACCAGCCAATCCATAATCGAGG
>CAYGZC010000166.1:0-2947 GCA_964354225.1 uncultured Chlorobiaceae bacterium
CTATATCATCAATGGTTTTGATGCTTGTATCAAGATACTCGATGAAATAGGCCAATCCGGTTCCTAATGTCAAACCGGCAACTATACCGATTATTATATTCATTAACCTGTCAGGTGCAGATGGGTATATCGGCGCTTGAGCAAATTCTGTCCATATTAGAGTAACAGTCGGTAATGATTCTTTGATTTTGTTTAACGCGTCGGTCTGCGATATTTGCTGGTATAAAATTCTTTTTCGTTCTACCTCGTCCAGTTTGAGTTTGAATTTGGTGAATCCCTCTTCCTTATTGTAGTAGTCCTGTTTGGCATCCTCTATTATGCGGCCTATCTCTTTTACCTGCTCTTCGAGAGCAACAACGAGCCGTTCCTGGTTCTTTATGATTCCATCAATCTCAGCTTCAAGGTTTTTCTCAAGCTCGCTTATTAGTTCGCTGATTTGCTTAACAATGGGGTGTTCAGGACCATAATCCTGTTTTGCCTTACTTAGTTCTGCCTGCTGCTTAATAATGGCATCGCGAAGATTAAGAACAGATTGATATCTTGGTGTGAACGCTGGCACACGTTCCTCTTTTTTCAAGGATTGCCATGCAGCAAGCGTTATTTTTTCTGCCACTATCTGAGCTTTTATCTGGTTTTCCTGTTGATTAAGAGGTCCGAAATCAAACCACTGCAGCGGAAGAGGATTTCTCGGATCGCGCTGGTCCACTATAAGACGGTAATCCTGTTTGATCTGTGCAAGCTGATTCTCTAAATCTATCAAGCCCGGTTCAACCACCTTGCCATTCTCATCTCTTCTTCCGCGCAGCAGCACCCACAATTCCGCTCGCAAAGGATTCATCGCTTTGACTACTTTTTGCCTGTTTTCCTCATCAATATACTGAAGATACACTTCGCAAAGTTTATTTGCGATGTCAGCGGCCTCATATCTGTCGCTGCTGGTAAAATGCACATCTATAAGCTTTGTTCCTCTACGAAAATCAATTGAAAGGCCTCTCAACAGCATCCGCTGCGTTTCCTGAAGCGTATATGTCCTATCAAGCTTGTCCCGCTTTGACCATCTTTCATTGAGCGGCTCCCAATCCGGATACTTGCGTTTTTCCTCCATTATAAGGCTTTTCCCGCATCCTTTCTCGGAACAGAGGCCGTCAATCGTTGGCTCCTCAAGCAGCTTTTGGCTATGCTCGGGGCAGACATATACGATTCTCATTATATCGCCGTTGATAATTCGATTGAGCACCGCAGGACTTGTCATTTGGGCATATTGAGTCATGAAATCCTGCGGATCCAGCACATCAGGCCTGCCGGGTCCGGCTGTAGGCAAGAGTTCAAAGCTCTTTATACTGCTCTCGACCTTAATCGTAGCGTCTCCGGTAAACTTATTTGGCAGAATCAGGCTTAACATCATTGCCACGAAAGTGATGATAAGAAAAGTGGCGATGATTACTTCCTTGCGTTTCGATATCACCTGCCAGTAATCAAGAAAATGCAGTTTTTCTGCATTTTCATCAAAAGCTCTCGACTTTTCCATAATTCCAGCTCTCTATAAGGATTAGGTTGGATACCTGCTTAATAACTTCGGCTTTTTTCACCTTTATGTTTATTAAAAAAACCGTTTTTTAACCTTCTTAAATCTTACCCCGCCATATGATGCATGGCATAATGTTTATAAAGTTTTCAAAAAAACCAAATTGTCTTTTTTAAATATATCATAAATACTGCCAAGTCCATACGGAAACAGCCTTTCTAAAAAGGCTGTTGAATTACTGCGAACAGAAGACAAATATACTATATAGCTTCCTTACTACAGAAAGCAATATACTACAGAAAGCAATATTTCTGCCTCACTAAACAGGCTGGGCTTTTCGGTTTTTAGAATACTGCGTTAAGGCCAACAAATGTCCTGTTGCGTTCGTATGTATTCGCAGGGAAATCTGAGTCTACATCCGTGTAACGCCATCCTGTCTCGGCAAACCATCCCTCCTTGATTTGATATCGGAAGACAAGGCCGAATTGCACTGTATCCTCAGACATATTCTCAGGGGCTGTTGGGGTTTTGGCCACATCTACATCGAAATCGCCAAAAGTAACCAATCCGTTAAACCGCACAGAGAATCTTTCGGAAAATTTATTGGTCATGGACATATAGAATGTCTGCATTTGCTGCGAAAGAAACATTGACTGATCTGTTTCCGCTATGCTGTATCTGTATCCGATTGTTGTGACAAGCATTTCGCTCATCTGCGATGAAATGCTCAAGTCAATATACGGGCTTGTTTCGTTCTTGTCCTCGACAACTATTTCATTCCCGTTTTCGTCAACTGTCGTATACGTATCGTAAGTTCTGTCCTGAAAACCAAAGTTTAAGTTCCCTGAAAGCGATGGAGAGAACCTGTGGTTTATGCCGGCATAATACTGGTTAGTCGAGGAATCGACCTTGTTTGTTTCATCTTCATAATCGACATCGAGATAAAGATAGCCCAAAGAAAGAGATGTCTGTGGCTTCCAGAGATATTCCAGCCTTGCGCCGATTGCATTTTCAACACGGTCATTATTGATGCTAAGGGCATCATCTTTATAATCCAGCCACATGTTGGTAAATGTGCCTATTATGTTGAAACGTTCCGATAGATTGTATATGCCCGAGGCCTCAAAATCGTTTCTTTCATAAGTCTCATCTATGTCTTGACGCGGTTGATCCACTATCGGCTGAACACCTTGCTCCACTTCAGCAACTTGTTCTTCTATCGCAACCTGATCTTCTCTATATCTATACGTGTCGCGCAATCGCAGTTCGAAACTTTCTGAAAACATGTGGTTTAGTATGACGCCAATGTCATGCGATAGGTCCTCGTCGTCTTCCACACGGTTCTCAAACCACCTGTAACTTAACTGGTAAGATAGCTGAAGAAGAGTATCTGTAGTGATTTTATGATAGTCCACGCGCGGT
>CAYGZC010000167.1:0-10758 GCA_964354225.1 uncultured Chlorobiaceae bacterium
TAAATAAATCGACATTATGTATTTTGTTGCTTCGCATTTTGTTTCCACCTTTCGTCTGTAGTATTCTTAATATAATACATCGAATAAGGTTTGGTGCTTGTTTTTAAAAAATATTTATACTAATTTTTCAGAAGTCTCTAAGATTACTTTGATCGTTTAGAATCCTTTCCTCCCTTGGCTGCATCGATGGTAACCGTAAACGGTCCGTTCCCTTCAATAATCCAGCGAACGTACACCGCTTCCATGCCGGGAACAGTTGGTATTTCAAGTTTCTCAGGATTCCGCTTCTGCTCGTGTGCGATTCCCATGAATCGATCTTCAAGAATCGCCCCCGTCAACACTTTACCACCTTTTACGCTCACCCAATCGGGCCGTGTAATTTTGTTTTGTATATCCTGGGAAGTATGTGTCGGAATAACACGCGAGTTCTTAAGAGCTGCGGTTACCTCTGTCAGTCCAGCAGGCAGCTCCTTCGTGTATATTGAATCGACTGATACTTGCGGAGTATGATACGCATGATACAGCGTGAACGCCATGTTGCGATGACACATTTCTTCGATTAAGAACGATGGCGCTGTGCGTGTCCATGCTTTCTTGATACCACCAATCTCTATTTTTCCATACTGCGGATGATTGAATGGCTTCCAATCAACAACTCCTTCGCCGAAAAGGAGGAGTTTATCGAAACGATATGTTTCCTTCTGACCGCCGAACCAATTCCTTTCATCCTCTTGCTTCTTCCTGAAGTAATCGAACGAAGTCCACAATTCATTAGAGAAGGTAATCCCGCCGCGCGCGCCGTAAAAATAATCCAGCTCACCGCCAAACACCGGATATAGATCCTTATACACAACTAAATACTTGTAGCCGGGAAGAATCTCTTCTCCCAACTTTCCAAGAAAATCATAGATACGTAAATCTTCCCAGCGATACGTTTGAAGATCTTCTTTGTTACCGGGTCCGCGCAAAACCATCCCGCCAGAATTGTGATATGTCTGGAACGCAGCGATGTTATCGTGTTTCGATACATAATCGACAACCGCTCGCGTTTCTGGAAGAGAGCCGGGGTACTCATCGGCACCCCACTGCACATATTGCGGTGCCCACTTCCAATACCAATTCCTATTGGGATCGTACGACCCGGGTCCATCCTCGTTAAGCAGTCCATCGCCGTCGTTATCAATTCCTTCCGACCATAAAAATTCGTATTCACCGGGCTGATCGGGTTTTGCCGGCATCATGATGCGCGGATCGTCGGGATCGGTAACCCAACGACCATTAGGATCCTTCATGCGCATCTGAGTAATATTGCCGTCACCATCAAGATCGTCATCATCATCTTCGTCAACCAGACCGTCACCATCGTCATCGCGCGGAACATATCCGGAGCGCGGTGAGTTTGGATTGTTGGGTGAGTGGATGAAGTGATCGCGTCCATCGGGATTAATAGACGGAATAATATAAAACGTTTTTTCGTTAAGTAGCTCAGTAATCCAATCTACATGACCGAACATTTCGGCAAGATACCATCCGGTGTAGAGTGCAACCTCACCGCCTTGTATTTCGTTACCGTGAACGTTCCCATCGATGTACATTGCGGGTTTACTCTCAGGATCGCCTTTCTCTGAATTTGAAACGGTCAGGAGCCACAAGTCACGACCTTCGTACGATTTCCCGATGCTCGTGAATTTTACGAGCTTCGGATACGCCTTCGCAATACGCTCGCAAATTTCACCAAGCTCCTTGTGATCGTAATAGCGGTTCCACACTACTTCCACTTTTGGATTGTTCGGTGCACCAAGAGCTTTGAGTGAGCTTTGTGTTAACTCTTTGTCAGAACCGCAGAATGAAACTGTGGTCAGAAAAATAATGAGTGTGCCAATTATCGTTTTCATTGTATTGTCCTCTTACTTGAGTGTGATGGTTTGAGTTGCCGTTCCTACGGAAGGACTTTCTGCCGTGATAGTTACCTTTGCTCCTGTTTTGGAGACGATGAGCCAAGAAAGTTCCTGCCTACCGCCGTTTCCTTTAATCGGATCGAGCAACGTGATTGTTTTACCGCTTGCAAGGGATTGATCTTTCGCAAGACTGAGTACAACTTTTACATTTCTAGACCACCGCGCTTTATTGCCCATCGCACTATTAGTCGGCAGATAGCCCATGTTGACAACGTCTGCTGTAAGCCGGAATACTTTACCTTCCATCGGCTTGACTTTTATATTACGGATTTCAATTTTCGGTAATTTCGTTCCAAGCCATGCAAGAAAAGAATTTTGCTTCAAGGCAATTCCATCGATGCTGTCTGCCGGAGGATTCGAAAAAATGTATGGTTTAAATCCGCCAACCTCAACTTCGTTCTCAGGAAAATCTTTGTGCTTTATTTTTGTCCAAGGAATAAAAGCATCTTTCATGCCGTTCGCATCGAGCCATTTAAGCGCCTTGAATTGATCTGCAGATTCATCTGGTTTTTCCTCGGGAATTTTTCCTTTTATCGTTTCAGGTCTGCCCACACCATCTTGTTCCTTCTTTCCTTCCAACTTTTTTTGCTTAATCGAATCAGGTGCCGTTGTGTCTTTCTTCGATTCAATTTCAGGAATCCACCAGGGATTCGTAGCAAACGACCATCTGCCAAACTGGTAATATGCCCATTCACCAAAGGCGCCTTCGCTTTTCGTGCTTTGCGGTGCACCTTTCAGCTTTGACATTTCCTGATATTGCTTGCTGATGTACGAGAAGTACTGTTCATCATCGTCCATTACTGATGTTATGAATTTGGGAGCCCACTCTTCACCGTCTTCTATCATTCGGCGCCGCTGCGGATGCTGCTCGCTCGGTTGGCCACCAGGTTTCTGTTCCTTCTTCCATGGATTCATCAGATTATCATTCGATGAGAAACTGAAGACTGCCGTTATGTTCGGATGAGCAAAGCAGAAGTCGGCAACTGCGCGTGTTTCGGGTTCTGAGATTTGATGAGGACCGGCACCTTTGCTGAAGAATGAATAGTTGTGCGGAAAGTTGCGGTTGAAATCAACACCGCCCGGCTCATCCTCATTCCACTGCTCGTCTTTATCGTTGTCGATCCCTTCAGTGAAAAGCTTATACATTCCCTGCTCACCTTTCGATGGGTCAGCTTTCTTCATGATGCGAGGATCATCAGGGTGAGGAATCCACTCACCGCGATTATCTTTCACGCGCATCATTGTGATGAGACCGTCGCCGTTGAGATCTTCAAAACCATCTTCGTCTATAGCGCCATCTTTCTCGTCGTCAGTGGGACGGGCGTTGAATGTTCTCACATAGAGAGGTTTCATGAAAAACGCTTCACTTGCATCCGGATTCACTCGCGGGATGATGTAAAATGTTGTGGAGTTTAAAAGTTGAGTGATGCTGTCGGCTTTCCCATGATTATCCAAAAGAAATTTTATGAAGCGTACCGACAGTTCACTTCCAATGAGCCGATCAGCTTCTACACCACCAACAAGAAGTACTGCATGATGTTTCTCTGCATCCTTTCCGATAGTGACAACCCAGATGTCTCGCTTCTGGTCTGTTTTTGCGAGTGACTCGATCTTCGCGATGTCTTTGTGAGATGAAACCAGCGTGGACATTTGTTTCGCCATCTCATCGTACGAATGGTATTTGTTTTGGGATAGAGCCGTCGTTATGAAGATAAGGAAGATAATAAGATGGTGAATCTTCCTTGGGACAGTGAATGAATGATCCATAATGGATTCCTTGTTATGATTCCGGGTTGTTGAGTTGATTGTCTTTTCCTTAGTACGTTTAAATTGATAATTCGTTGCGCTGTCCGAACCACAATTTTGTTTAGTTATGGGATTTCCTCGATAAAACATAATCAAGGTAATCCTTCAATCCTACAAATCCTGGCTCAGACTATTATGCCACTTCCTTCACAGCTTCTATAAATTTATTTACTTCCTCAAAATTATTGTAGATATGTGTTGAAATCCTGATAGAGTTCAATTTGTTCTCAGCAACAAGACGGATGCGGAAACCCTTCTTCGAGGCATGTTCGCCAAACTTATCATACGGCATGTTCTTGAGACGGAAGCCGACGACAAATCCGCGTGACTGATCCTCGGTTGGCGTGAGCATCTCAACTTTATCTCCCAACTTGAGAAGTTCTTGCTGTAGGTAACCGGACAAAGCTTTTCCACGACGAACAATATTTTCCATTCCAATATGATAAAGAAAATCTGTTGCCGCACCAATGCCGATGTAAATAGCAGCGTTCTGTGTAGCGAAATCGTAGCGATGTGCGGTGGCAACATAACCTTTGAACTCCGGCGGGTCAACAGTCATATCCCATCCAGTGTCCGAGCCGCCGCCGATCCATTTTGCTTGAAGAACATCAAGCATCTCTTTTCGCACGAAGAGAAATCCGGTTCCCTTCGGTCCGCACATCCATTTGTGGCAGCAGGTTGCGTAAAAATCGCAGCCGATATCTTTTAAATCAAGCATCGTCATTCCCGGTCCATGTGCACCATCGAAGAAAACCCAGAGTCCTTTATCGTGTCCTAATTTTGTAATCTCTTTTACCGGAAACACCTGTCCGATTGTACAAGTGATATGCGGAATTGCTATGACTTTGGTTCTCCTAGTAATAAGGTCGTTAATGCGATTGAGATTTTCTTCTGCCGTCAATGCAGGTTTCAGTGTTTTAATGATAACACCATCATACTTTGCACGGTTTAACCAAGGGAGGGCATTGCCGGCGTGTTCGTGATTTGTAAGAACAACCTCGTCTCCCTTCTTAAAGGGAAGACCCCACGCAACAACGTTAATACCTTCGGTGACGTTATGCGTGAGTGATATTTCCGATTCGTCAACGTTCACAAATTTCGCAAGTCGGGGACGTGCAACTTCCCAGCCACCGTACTCACCGGAAATATCAATGTTGTCGATAGATGCTTTTATCGCTTCGCGCACTATGAACGGCGACGGTCCCATTGTTCCGTTGTTAAGATAGATGCGATCATGTGTAAGTGGAAATTGATCACGAACAACTTTCCAGTATTGTTCATCATCGGGTGATATTTGATCTCCATTCGAGATGATGTAACGTGCCGGAGATGTTTCCGGTACCGAGATCAACGCCCAAGTACCGATTAAACCACTTGTAACTTGTTTGATGAAATTTCTTCTTGTGTTTGTCATTTCACACTCTCCTTGAAAAAATTTACTATTATTTATTCATCATAAAATTAATGACTGTTTTTATACCTACTACTGTCATCTTAAATGGATCCTCAACTCCATTTTTAGCGTGGTAAATTGGAACTTTTTCCTTCATTTCAACATTTGTAATCCAATCATCTAAAAATAATGCCAAGTTTAATTCGTTGCTCAGCTTGTACTGGATGCCGCCGCCTATTCCCCAGGTAAATGCCCATTTTCGAAATCGGATGTCAGCGTCACTTTCATATGAATAAATTTCTTTGAAACTTGTATTAGAAATTCCCATTCCGAATCTTATATATGGAGTGAGCTTTGATTCGGTAAAAATTGTTATCCAAAACATAGCGGGGATTCGTTGAATAGCAAAATCAGCAAAGAATTCTTTCCTATACAGTCTAGGAATTCCCCATTGTCTTATAGTGACGGTGTTGGTTTTACAACTTCCAAAACCGATTTCCAATGATGTCAACACATAGGCACCAGAAATTTCTATTATTGGTCCATATTGGATCCCAGCGCTATATGCAAACATCGGCTTGACAGGAAACCATTTTTCTTCCGCATCATTGAGAAACTTATAATCCGTATATCCAAAAGACGCACCGTACGTAAAAATCGCTGAAAAATGAGACTCATGTTTCTGTGTTTGAGCCACAGTGATATTGTGAAATAAAATAGATGCTATGACCACGCAACAAAAGCAAACGATTTTCTTCATAGTGAATTTATTTATAAGATTAATAATAGATCAGCTCTCCCTAAAGTGTTCCCACCCACCAAATCGGAGCGGCTCTTGCTCACCCTGTTCGCGTATAAGATTTATTCCTTTTTCCTTCTCCGTTATTCTGCCGATGATAGTGACATCGCTGGTGAGTTTTTCAAGTTTCTCGTGTTCTTCTTCGGTAATAGTAAAGAGTAACTCATACTCTTCCCCTCCGTACAGTGCGTATTCTGTTGGCAGTTCGGAGAACTCTTGGGCAACCAATTGAGTGGTGTGCTGCAAAGGAATGTTGTGCTCATAGATTGCAGCGCCGACACCGCTATTAGTACAGATATGATGAACTTCCGACGCTAACCCATCACTTATATCAATCATCGCTCCAACTTTTACTTGTTCCGACAAAATTTTAGATAAATCTAACCGGGGTTTTGGCATGAGATGTCTTTCAATAACTGCTGCGTATGGCTCTAAATTTGGATTGAACGTTTGCTGATTTTGATCTTGTGTAAAGCGTTCCTTTTCTCGTCGCAAAACTTTTAGCCCCGCCAGTGACGCACCCAGATGACCAGTAGCGCAAATATATTCTCCCGGTTTTGCATCCTTCCTGTATCTAACAGATTGCTCATCGGCTTCTCCTGTCAGTGCAACCGATACTAACATATTAGCCATCGAAGAAGTCGTATCTCCGCCGACAATAAGACACGAATATTTTTTACAAGCATGAATCGCACCCCGATAAAATTCCTCAACCATCTCAAGGGAAATTTTCTTTGGAAGAGAAAGAGTAACAACGGCATATCGTGGAATTCCCCCAATTGCTGCAATGTCGCTTATGTTTGCAACGATCGCTTTCCAGCCGAGATGTTTGAACGATGTAAACATGAGGTCAAAATGAATTCCTTCCACAAACGCATCTGTTGTAAAGAGCTGAACTTTTCCGGGAGTCGGTCGGAACACTGCCGCATCGTCTGCAATTCCCATAAGAAGATTATCATGGAGCGATGCGTCGTCAACTTGGATGTCAACGATCTTACGAATATGGTCGATGAGACCAAACTCGCCTATAGAGGAGATGTCGGTATGCTGCATTGAGTATTTTGTCTTGTTTTCACATGAGATGAACGTACTCAAATGAAATATAAAATACAAAAAGTGTTTGGATGTGACACAGACGAAGGAGCAATCGTCCCGCTTTCAACGTGAGCAACACTTAACTGGATTTATTTCAATATAGTATTAATCGCATCTACGAATTGCTGCTTCGTCCGTATTCCAACAATTATCTGTGCAATTTTTCCGTCGGCATCGATTAAAAATGTGGTTGGAATTAGCCGGATGTTTCCAAATGCATCTTCCAAGTCTTCATTGGCAATAACAATCTGGTACGGAATACCTTTCTCGGTAACAAATGCAGCAACATCTTCACGAACATTCGTACCGCGGTCAGTGGATACACCGATGATTTTCACACCACGATTTGACATCTCTTTGCTAATCGCAATCAAATCCGGCAGCTCCATTTTACATGGACCGCACCATGTTGCCCAAAAGTTTATCAGTGTTACTTTTCCGCGATACGTGTCAAGGTCAAAAGTTTTCCCCGTTCCATCCTTCCAGGAAAAATTTGGGACTTTATCCGCACGCTTTGTTACACTAACGGCTTCTGCAACATTGGAAACAGATTTTGTTGTTAATGTTTTCGTGTCAGATTCCTGTTTTTTTGAACACCCTGAGATAAAAAACAGTACAATAGTAAAGGAAATTACAAGAAAACGGGGAGACATTGTTTTTACTCGCTTTCAGTTAAGTTTGTTAGTAATTGTTGCTTATCGACATCGGCAATTGCACGGCAGAATGTTGAATCGATCAGCCACAGAGCTAATGTACGATTGGGAATCTTATTTTCAAAATACCAGCCGGTTTGCGATCGATCATGCATGATTTTGTTCGAGAGATACAGACTATCAATACCGGCAGTGATAAATTTAAAAATTCCCGACAATTCACCGATAACTATTAGTTCCAATAAAATGACGGAAGTTAACCCATAATGTATCCACGTTTTTTTGCATAGTCGTGGAGGGTTACTTGAAGCATTTTTCTTCCCCGATGCAACCTTGAGCGAACGGTACCGATTGGGCAATCAATAAACTCGGCAATCTCTTCATAATTGAGTCCTTCGATGTCGGATAAAATTACTACGGTTCGAAAATCTGCAGGAAGTAACTCTACCGCACGAGCAACATCATCTTCAAGCAATCCGCCAAAAATTTTTTCCTGCAAATCGTTTTGATCTGCTCCATCACCCTTAATGAGATTATAAAAATTTTGGATTTCGTCGTAATCTACATGACTTGGTTCTTTAACTTCTTTTCTATAGCGGTTGATATACGTGTTTTTCATTATTCTGAAAAGCCATGCGCGTACGTTTGTTCCTTTCTCATACTTATCCCAGAATCGGAATGCTTTAAGGTATGTTTCCTGAACCAGATCGTCCGCATCAGCAGGGCTGCCCGTCATGCGCACAGCATAATTACGTAGAATATCCATGTGCGGGATGGCTTCTGTTTTGAATTCCTTATCCTTTTTTATGGAATCGGTTTTGTTCATGTAAATTATTGGCGCCTTCTGAAGTTCCGCTCAAGAATATTACCCGGTAAGTCACCTGCCTCTTGGACGGAAAATTTATATGAGCGACGATCGTGATTGCAAAATTCGATTGTAATTATATTGTTGATAATACAAAAATGCTGAGTTAGGTGCAAAATATACTACCGCTATTTCAAAAGGAGTATTTTTCTGCTTTGGATGTACCCATGAGCAATAATATGAACGAAATATGTGCCGCTGCTTAAACCCGCTGCATCAAAAATTGTTAAATGTGAACCGGCAGATTGCTCATCGGAAACGAGCGTGGTAATATATTGTCCGGTGATAGTAAAAATATCCAGTCGCACAAAAACCGAAACCGAGAGATCGTATGGAATAAGCGTAATCGCATTAAATGGATTTGGATAATTGGGGCGGAGCGTTGTAATTGATGGTGATACATAGTTGCCGTCCCGCCTCTGCTCGAATCGTTCTGCGTACAGTTTAAGGATATTGCAAATGGTGCTGTCGGCTGGATAAGTGAAAGCAAAACCATCGTTGTTTTGCCGTCCATCATAAACAAATTGCCAAATTAAAATACCCGCTGTGTTATCGGTAAACACTTCGTTGAATACCACGGTGAAAAATAAATTTTGCTGGTGCTTTTTACCAACTTCACCAAGTATCATCGGCTTATGAACATCGTTGGCAAGCCGGTTATGATCGGTGAGCCATCTGAGTGCTTGATCGGCGGTTAATCCCCACGATTCCGGGTAACAGTGGATGCTTCCAATATCAATATTGAAAAGAGAAATATTCTTCGTGTATGAAGAACCTCCAGTACCATCGAACAACCAGAACTGATTGTTATAATCGGATACATCGCTATAAAATTTTGCCGATACATCTAAGCCCTCATCACCGGAAGATATGAGATGATTCTCGTCGATTGATTTGATGAAAGTCGACATCTCATCCATCCAGCTTGAAACAATTGTTCCCGTGCGATCCGATGAGCGTGCTTCATTTGCAAGCTCCCACGCAAGTATCGTCGGCTCGTCTTTGTATCTTACATTGGTGACAGTATTGACACGATTCAAAAGCATGGATACGTAATCTCGATACCATTGTTTGATAGTTGTGATTGTATAAAAATCATCATGTATGTGTGAGCTTGAAATAAAAAAGCGATAGTATCTTCCTTCTGCACCTTTGATTATCTTCTGCTCGACTTTTTGAAAACTGTTTGTATGGGTTGGAAACATTTGAGAATACCAGCGAACGTATTGGTTCATCCCTCCATAATCTTCCCAATTATTCACAAGCGGTATGATAAGACGGATTGAATATTCCTTTGCCTTGGCAATCACCCGGTCAAGCGCCTGCAACCCGCCTTCGTTAAATCGCCCAGGTAAATATTGGATTACTGCTGAATTATTGCTGTCGGCATTATCAAAAAATCCCCATGTGCGAATTGTTGTTACTCCAAGCTGTTTCGCTTCCAGAAATATTTCATTGAGATGAGTTGTGTCTCCATAAGCGGCAAGGTTTTGCAGAAAGTAACTGTTAACTCCGACTGCATAGAATGGCTTGTTGTCTAAGATTAATAATGAACCTGAACGAGTGACAAACAAACTGTCCTGTGCAAACAGCCATTGCGGGTTCAATAAAAAAAGAAAGAGTCCGATAACTAACCGGACTCCAATTCTAAAAGCACTAACCATTTCAAGACTTCTGAAAAATTCTTTAATAATACCAAATCCTGTCACGCTGAGCTTGCCGAAGCGTGAAACTGAGATAAAATGTCATGGTTCGACAAGCTCACCATGACATTTATTTTTATTTTCAGAAGTTTCATTTCTCTATTGCTTGAAGAGATAAGCACTATCTATTTTCTTAACTCCAGTACCGTCGTGAATTAAGCAATATCCACCGCTCCAGATGGAAGCACTGCCATGCTCGCCACGTTTGTTGATAGCATAGAATGATACCCCTTGTTTGAAGCGACCTTTATCGTCCTGCAAACGTTTCTCTCTGCATCTTTCATTCACTCGCTTGCATGCTAACAAACAAGCTTCTTCGGGTGATTTCCCCTGGCGCATCCACTCAACTATCATGACGGAGTTAAGGTTTAGAAGGTTAGCTTCACCACGCCCAGTGGAGCCGGCAGAACCGACTTCGTTATCGCAGTACAATCCGGCACCAATGATCGGCGAGTCTCCTACTCTGCCGGGGATTTTAAATGCCAT
>CAYGZC010000168.1:0-2671 GCA_964354225.1 uncultured Chlorobiaceae bacterium
GTTGCAAAGGATTCAAGCTTCATTGATTTGGCAGGATTTAAAAAATCATTTCTCGATGCGATGGATGATGACTTCAATACACCGCAGGCGATTGCCGTGCTGTTCGACCTGAGCCGCGAGGTCAACACCAACTTAGCCGAAGGAAAATTAGGAGTAGCGGTATTGAAAGAAATTGATTCTCTCTATACAGATATCGGTGGAATAATTCTTGGTGTTATTCCTGAAAAATTCGAAACAGCGGCTGGTGCCACGACAATAGAAAACGATCTCATCCAGTTTATTATCGAGCTTCGCGCTGAAGCACGGACACAGAAATTATGGGTAATGTCTGATAAAATTCGGGATGGATTGGCGAAGCTTGGAATTGTTTTAGAAGATAAAAAGGATGGAACAACCTGGCACCGGAGCGGTTGATTAGGTTTTCTTCCATTCGTAAACTTCATATCCGTCAACCATTCTTCCTGCAGGTTCAAATCCAATCCGATCGTTCAGCGGTTCGATAGCGGGTTTAGCAACGCATACTGCGTTTGGGGCGGCATTTTTTTGCATATGTCCGGCGATGTCTATGACTCGATCGCTGATCTCCTCAAGTGGAATCGATTCATCAAAATATACGAAACCGGAATTCACACCGCAACGTACTCGGAAATCGCTGCGCATACCTTTAACATTCTTATTGAAGTCGTCTAATCCTGTAATGACTTCCCGTGCAGCGCGCACTGCTGCATCAATAGAATTAAAGCAGCTCATTACACCGTCAGGTGTCCATGCCGCTTTTAAACTGCCATGTGAAGCGAATGCACGTTCAACAAATCTTTTGTATTCTTTAAAGTCGTGTTCGATAATGGCTTTCTCCTCACCCTCTTTCATTCCTGTCGAGTCTACAACATCGATTGCAAGGAATGCGAGGTCGCGTCCCATCTCATCCAACTTTTTCTTCGTTTCAATAAATTCTTTGATTAGCTGCTCACGATCTTTCTTCTTGGCTGTTTTCAATTGTTCCAGCTTCTGATTTAATGGAGTAAGGACGATTGCATTATCTGATAAGTTCATCTGTTTCTTCCACTGATCAACATTGGACTTAAATTTGTGATATTCAGATTTATCCTTCAGCCGATCACTCATACGACTGAACACACTGCTTAGAGCGAACATTCCAATTATCATAATCCATCGCGACATGTCTTTTCCGCCAATTCTCGTTGGGATATTATCTTTGACAACGGTAGTGATGGTAGAGTCGATATTTATTAGAGTCCGAATAAATTTATACGATGCTGCATCTTCAACGTATCGTAAAATCAGTGGAGCGATGAACAATAACATGAGAAGAATTGAAGCGATGCTAAATATCCGGGCTGTTTTTGAGAAGAAAGCGAGAATACTGATTTTTAACTGTTTTTTAGTTTGATTATTTTCCATGATATTTAGTTTTTATATCCGATATATTGTAGTTAAATCACCGTAAAAAGTCAAACCATCACACCATCATTGCTTTAAGGTGTGCTTCAACGCTTCTGGCGAGCGCAGTAAGATTGTAACCTCCTTCGAGGATGGATATGATATGACCATTACAAACTTTTGCAGCTGTTTCTGCAACGATCGAGGTGAGTTTTGCGAACGATTCCTCCGTTAGTTCGAGATTGGCTAACGGGTCATCGCGATGGGCATCGAAGCCGGCAGAAATAAAAATTAAATCGGGATGATAGCTCTTAATTGAAGGAATAACTTCTTTGGTAAATACCTCAATGAATTCTTGCTCGCCGCTTCCTGCAAACATCGGGATGTTCAATGTGTAACCCTCTCCTTCACCAATGCCTTTCTCGCTCCTGCTTCCAGTACCCGGGTAGAATGGATATTGATGTGTGCTGATGTAAAGCACCGATTTGTCATCGTAAAAAATATGCTGGGTTCCGTTTCCATGATGAACGTCCCAGTCGATGATTGCTATACGTTCAGCATTATATTTACGTTGAGCGTAGCGAGCGGCAACTGCAACATTGTTAAGGAGGCAAAATCCCATCGCTTTGTCGCGTTCGGCATGGTGACCTGGCGGACGAACAGCACAAAAAACATTTTGGAGCAATCCGTTCATCACGGCATCTGTAGCAGCAAGCACTCCGCCGGCAGCAAGTAATGCAATATTATAAGATTCACTGCATGAACATGTGTCGCCGCTGTCCAAAGTTGTCATTCCCTGCGAGCATGCTTGTCGAAGATGCTTTAGATGTTCCAAAGAGTGTGCAAGAAGCAGCCATTCCTCTGGCGCCTCATCAATAATCAAATGCTGAAGTTGCTGCCAGAGCTTGATTTCTTTTAGGTGGTTAGTTATTGCCTTCAATCGCTTGGCGCACTCCGGATGGCCCGTTCCGGTATCGTGGTCAAGGAAACGATCATGATAAACAAATCCTGTTTTTGATTTCATTTTGAATTTGATATAACAAATACTTTGAAAAGATAAGGATAGTTTTCATCACCTTCAAGTTTCAGCAACAGTTGTTTATCACCTGCTGAGTTTATATATTAAGTAACCTTATTTTTCATCTCCCAAAACTCACATGACAGAAAACGCATTTTCAGGTATTTTAGAAATTGAAGGTAAACACGGAGGAAGTCTCAGACAATTATCACTTGAGATGGATCGTCGTCCGGATGACCCCCGAATAGCAGC
>CAYGZC010000169.1:0-2246 GCA_964354225.1 uncultured Chlorobiaceae bacterium
GGGTCTGCATTTAGAACAATCTCATTCCCTGTACTGCCTAACCAAACTTTCACAAATTCAATACCCATTATCTTTGTAACGAGCGCCGGGTCTTTGTAAGTTAACCGATCTCCGCTTGAATCTTGTTTGAGATTCTCACGGAACCATGGCTGGATACGGTCATAACCATGAATATCATGCAAATAGCTGATGATCGAGCTGATTTGCTTTGTATCTTCGAAGGGTACTGATGCCTCGGCTTTTCTTACTACTCCATCAACAAGAATAGAATTTTTTTCAAGCAGTTGTTTTAACCGCTCGGTTTGGCTCTTCTCAGAAACATTGAATACTCCCCATGAACCGAAACTTATCAGCAACGATACAACACAAAGCGAGGTGGGAATTAGTTTGATATTTTTCGCTTTACTAAGGATGAAGTAAATCACCACGAGAGCAAGCCACACGCCATGCACCATCGCGATGTATCTTCCCTCAGTAATCCCATACTCAGATATTCTTCTCCAGACTGCCGGGAAAAGCATCGCCACGAGTGGAATCATGACAACGTAAAACCATCGCGAGGCAATCCTTATCCAGTTATTTTCAATACGATCGCGAACCGGATAGAGCAGTAAAAGCGCAAGGATACCGGTTGTAGAAAAGCCAAGGATGAGCTTGCTTACCCACCCCTGGGGCCAATCCCATGCTATAAGAACCTTAGTTAAAAATGCATACAAGATTACAAGATAGACTAACGCAATCGGAAAAAGAATATATTGTGTAAAAATTTTTATACCTTTCGGATAATCGGTTGAATTGTTAAAACTATTAAGATCATCCGGTATGCCTGCTATAAAGAACCATGTCGTAAAAAGACCGTAAATAAGAATGGCAAGCTCACCATAACGTTTTCCGGGAACCTCTATTCCGAATAGATGATCGAGTGCCGCAAGAGCAATTGAAAGCCCTGCATAGAGAACAACTGAATATAGAATTGCTGTGAGTAATCGGAGTATGAGTGTTTTGTTATAATGCCAAAATCCATTTATCTCACCCGCATTAAAAAATGGAGCTACAGCTACAAAAAAATGAAGCGCAGCGGCGAGAATTAACAGACGAAAAAGATGAATATTTGGGGCACCCGAGATATCAGAGGGGACAGAAAACGCATAGGCAATTAGTAAAAGTACACCAATGATATAAACAATCAACGATTTTGATCTTCCCATCTTCTTTTTTTCTACCAAGAGAGCAACGGCAATCCATAATGGTATACCAAGAACGGCTGCAAACAAAATATTAAATAGAACTGTTGGACCCGGCGGACCTTCGTAATCAACAAGTATTAATGCGGTAACCGTTCCAAGTGCCGCATTGAAGAGCACGAGCGGAAATCGAATTAACGTTCGGGTAGAATCTTGAATAACCTGCTGGATCGATGGTAGTTTCATAATGTACCTTAGTTATTACATGGATGATTTGTTTATCTGATTAGTATTCTGCTTAAGCCAAGGGCAGATGCCTGCACTCGGCAGGGGCAGCTCTTTAACGTAGATTCAATAAAACGATGTATCAATAATACAATAATTCAATTAAACTCACAACCCTAAAAGGATCCACTCGAACTTCACTCGCTCCATCAGTTTCTTGAATCATTTCTTAGCATCTGGATCGGACGAAAGTTCTGGCGGAAAGAATTTCAATGCAACGTCTCGGTCGAGCTTGGTGTCTTCGGCACGGTAGACTACTCCCATACCACCCTTACCTAATTTTCCAGCATTTTGTAATGAGAAACGGTCTGTCCAATCATGATAAATATTTCCCTTTACCGCTCCCGCCAAAAGAGGGCGGGATGCTCAATACGACAAGTGGACTTAGCTGCACTTCGTTTGCTAAGTCCAGTCGGACTGGCACTTCACCGAGCTTTTCAATGATCTTATGATGTGCTATAGTCTTTCCAATCATACTCACACCTCAAAATTTTTCCACTTATACTTCACTCTTTCCATTAGCTTCTTGAACCGCTCCTCGCCGAGGATGTTTTCGAGTAAAGTGTCTTGCTCACCGAGAAATAGGTAATTAATAAAGCCACAGCTGATCGCCTGTTCGAGCCAGTCAATAACTTCATAAATATTTTATATGCTCGCATAGTTTTTCTCCTTAATATCTTATCAGCGAATCAATACAAACTTGCCTATCTGTGTCCCTCCAATGTTCGGATTAAGGGACTCTACTGTAAACACATATACTCCGCTGGCTAATGCTCT
>CAYGZC010000170.1:0-2248 GCA_964354225.1 uncultured Chlorobiaceae bacterium
CCTAACTGCTCTGGCGATAAACCTTGTGCGGTTCATGATCAATGGGGAGATATTCGAGATAGAATATATAAAATGCTTATTACGAAAAATATTTTAGAAATGGCTAGTGACACGCGAAAACCACAATATAAGTCTTGATAAAAGGATAAAAAAATTTACTTGTATGTCAGACAATATTGTCTGAATATGCATAACAATTTTGGAATACCTTTAAGGTTGGAAAAACAACTGGTGAAGAATTTATTGGAACCGAACAACAAAACAAATAATCAAAGTAGGTTTCCAATTCTTGATCAGCAAAAAACAATACAAAAATTGTCGATTAAAAAAATTCCCCCTGAGCTTCGTCGAAAGAGAATGAATTTTTGTCAAGAACCGATCTGGCACAAACGATTACTTTGGAGGTTAAAAGAAGATTCTCGATTTCTGCGCGTGATGGTCCAAGCTGCTTTTGGGCTGCTTTGTATCTGGATTGGAATTGAATTTTATCTCTTCATGAAGTGGGGAACCTCCGCAGGTCAACAATCATTCTTCCAGCGTCCTCTGGGTGTGGAAGGATTTCTTCCAATTAGGTCACTAATTAGCTCGAAGTACTGGATTCAAACTGGTATCATTAATGCGATTTATCCATCCGGACTGTTTAATCTTATTGCCATACTTTTGATTGGATTATTCCCAAAGAAAGCATTTTGCAGCTGGCTCTGTGCTATCGGTACTTTTTGTGAATCTCTTTGGATGATTGGTAAAAAAATATTTAACAAGAGTTTAAAGATAAACAAGTGGTTAGATTATCCTCTACGCTCATTAAAATACCTACTTATATTTTTCTTCATTTGGTCGATATGGCAGATGGACGCTCCTTCGCTGAAAGCTTTTATATACAGTCCATACAACAAGGCCGGCGATATTAAAATGTTTACGTTCTTTACTCACATTGCATCCTTCGCCATGTGGACTATAATTATTCTTATGATTCTTTCTCTGTTTATTAAAAATATTTGATGCAGCTACCTCTGTCCTTATGGTGCCTTGCTTGGATCAGTTAGTTGGTTATGTCCTTTGAAAATTATGCGTATCAAATCCACATGTATTGAATGTGAGCTTTGTACAAAAGTTTGTCCATCAAACATTAAAGTACATAAAGTGAAACGTGTTGTAAGTGACGAATGTACAGCATGTTTAGAGTGTGTACAAATATGCCCCGTAAAAAATACACTTGATGTTCGTACTTCATTCACGAAGACACGTGTGCCAAACTGGATTTTCGGAATGCTTGTAGCAGGTGTGTTTATTGTCATTACTGGTTTGGTAATATTAACGGGGCATTGGCAGAATAGTATTACGAAGGAAGAATATTTGAAACGATTTCAGGAAATCGAATCGCCAACCTATCAACATTTTCAGGGAAAAGTTCCAGAGTATGGTCCGAATGATTAATAACAAGATTGCGAGTTTCGGAATGCGGATTTCGGATTTTTATTATTGTATAAAATAACTATCATAAGATTTTTAAGAATGGATTAAGAAATGGTAAAACGAAAGATAATTACGATTGATGAATCGCTTTGCGATGGATGTGCTCTTTGCATACCCTCCTGCCCAGAAGGTGCGTTGCAAATCATTGAAGGCAAAGCAAGGCTGGTAAAAGAAAGTTTCTGCGATGGACTTGGCGCTTGTCTTGGCGATTGTCCGAGAGGTGCGCTCATAATCGTAGAAGCCGAAACAGAGCAATATGATGAACCCGGCGTGATTGAACACATTAAAACAAATACACCAGAGAAACTTCATACACATCTCGAGCATATGAATCAACACAAAAATGAAATGGGCGAACATTCACAGCAATTACATTTCAGCGGTTGTCCTTCTTCACATATGATGCAATTTGAAGAGTCCTCACAAACGGAACAAACGGCACGAGCTTCTTCCCAGCTTCGTCAATGGCCCATACAGCTTCATTTAGTTCCACCAACAGCGCCAAATTTCCAGAATGCAAATATCTTTCTGGTTGCCGACTGCGTTCCATTTGCTTATGCCAACTTTCATTCCGATATTTTAGCTGGAAACGCAATTGCTATTGGCTGCCCTAAGTTAGACGATGTGCATAAATACGTAGAAAAAGTTACTCAGATATTTAAGCATTCCATGCCGAAGAGCATTAAGGTTGCAATAATGGAAGTTCCTTGTTGTTCGGGTTTAGTACAAATTGCTCAGCAAGCCGCAATAAATGCAGAACTGAAACTGCCAA
>CAYGZC010000171.1:0-1878 GCA_964354225.1 uncultured Chlorobiaceae bacterium
TCAAAGAGAGTAAATTATCTACCACTGATACGATTGAGATCAAATTCCCTCAGATAACCGATGCATGGATTGTGAAAGGAGCGGTAACATCAACGTTGATAAATTTGGGATACACACTATTTTTTAAGAATGATTCTTTAACACCCCAAAAATATCAGTTTGACATTGTTAGTTATGAGAGCAACATCCAATATGATTCAATGTTTCGGGAAAGTATTTTTGGGGAAAAGAAATTAAAGCGTACAATCTCTGCAAGATTAACCATCCAAGCCACGAATAATAAAACCGGTGAAGTACTACTGAGTAAGTCATTAAATGAACATTCATCTGATACTGTAGCTTTGGATGAAATTTCCAAGTACGAGCTTGCCTCGTCAAAAAGTACACAAGGAGAGATTCCGGCTGAGAATATGCTCGACAGATTTATTGAGCCATTTGTTATAATAGGTGCCACTGGTGTGGCGGTATTTCTTTTTTTTCATATTCGTACACAATAATCATGAATGATAAATTATTTTCGTTTAAGAACAGGCATCTGAGCATCATCCTTGCGAGTGTATTTATATCGATATTATTTTCATCTTGCAGCTCATCCGATCTCACAAAAACTTTATCAGCCGAAGAACGTTTTGAGATCGGGAAAACGAAATTCGACGACGAAGATTATCTTGAAGCGATCAGTGAGTTCGAAATTATAAAAATTCAATTTCCGGGAAGTGCTGTTGCCGACGATGCACAATATTATCTTGCCGAATGTCGGTTTAAAAAAGAAGAATATCTTCTTGCCGCAGTCGAATATCAGGAGCTAAAGAATAATATGCCCGCAAGTCCTCTGGTTTCGATGGCTCAATATAAAATTGGCTTATGCTATTATACACTTTCGCCTAAGTCTTCTCTTGATCAGCAGTACACTCGTCGTGCAATCGATGAATTCCAGGCATTCATCGAATATTATCCGAAGGATGAAATGGTAACGGATGCATCTGTAAAAATAAGGGAACTGAACGAGCGATTGGCAAAGAAATTATACGACTCTGCCGAACTCTATGTTAAGCTTGAATATTATAAAGCTGCAACAATTTACTATAACAGTATCATTGAAAAATATCATGACACGAAATATGGTGAACTCGCATATATAGGGAAGGCAAAATCGTTTATTTCACGGAATAAGTTCGGTGATGCTAAAAAGGAAATTGATAAATTCATGGAGAAGTATCCAAACAGTGGACTGATTAAGGAAGCTGAAACACTTCAGCGTGAGATTGATGAGCGGCTAAGAAATGAACCGTCAACTGTCGGTGTAAAGAACTAATCAACAATTCTGCTGATTCTCAAGAGGTCAACGAACAGAACGTATGAAAAAACATTATGTTAAGAATTCTCAGGTTGAGATGACGCAGCTTGTTCTCCCAAACGACACGAATCAGCTTGGCAACTTGCTTGGCGGCAGATTGATGGAATGGATGGATATTGCCGCAGCAATCTCAGCTCAACGTCATTCAAATCGGGTTTGCGTAACAGCCGCAGTCGATGAGTTGGTATTTCATCAACCAATCCGACTTGGTGAAGTTGTAACAGTGAGGGCTTCAGTAAATCGAACGTTTGAAACATCAATGGAAGTTGGAGTAAAAGTAATTGCAGAAAATCAGCTAACAAAAGTCCGCAAAGTATCGAATACAGCATACCTCACTTTCGTTGCTGTTGATGATCATAATACGCCTGTAAAAATTTCATCAATCATTCCACAATCGACTGATGAAAAACGCCGTTACAAAGAAGCACTCATTCGGCGTAATCTGCGATTAAAGCATCGGAAGAAATTTAAGAATTGATCATTGCTATTGGAGTGTACCGTTCGATAAACCTACAGTTATT
>CAYGZC010000172.1:0-22856 GCA_964354225.1 uncultured Chlorobiaceae bacterium
CATTCACTTTACTTCTCCGGCATGCGATATCTGACTGCTTCACGAGGCATAATAACTGCAACCTTCGAGCCGATTGTCGCAATCGCATCCGCGTTCTTTATCGTCAATGAAGTGCTGACACCTATTCAAATCGTAGGTGCCATTCTTGTAATCACGGCAATTGCCATTCTTCAAACAAAACAAGAGGAACCGCAAATTTAAAATGACCGAACGCCGAAAAGAAAAATTTCTATCTGTGCTGCATCAGCGGCAGCCCGACCTTACAGTTGTAATGGAAGATATTTTCGATCCGCATAACGTGAGCGCAGTGCTGCGCACCGCAGATGCTGTTGGAATACTCGAGGTTCAGCTGCTTTATGTCAACGAGGAATTTCCGAAGCTCGGCAGGAAAAGCTCTGCCAGCGCTATGAAGTGGGTGAAGCGGCATAGCTTTAAATCTATAGCCGAGTGCTACGATCAGCTTCACCGTGACGGTTTCACTATTTATGCAACACATCTCGGAAAGAAATCAAAATCATTGTACGAGCTTGACATGACGAAAAAGGTCGCCCTTGTCTTCGGCAACGAGCATCGGGGTGTTTCCGCAGAGGCGGCAAAGCTTGCCGATGAAAATTTCCAGATACCAATGCTTGGAATGATAGAGAGTCTGAACGTTTCTGTTGCCTGTGCTGTTTCATTATATGAAGCTCTGCGCCAACGGCAATTGGCTGGTAACACGATGCACCTCAGCGAAGACAACATTAAAAAGTTGTTCAACGAATGGCGGAAAAAATAGTTGACCGCAAATTACGAAATTACTCGTTTATGGTTTTCTTGGTGAAACGAGAGTTATGTCTACCCCATTGATTATATCCACGACTCTCATCACACTCGCATTGGTTTTCTACTCCCTGGGTGTTTGGTCGGAACGGATCGCTCGTTATCTTAAATACTGGCATGTTGCTGCTTTCTGGACCGGTTTCATTTTCGATGTCACGGGCACTTTGGCAATGCATCGGATTGCCAACGGACCTTTCGACCTGCGAGCGCCGCACACACTTACAGGACAGATCGCCATTTGGCTTATGTTTGCACATGCTATATGGGCAACCTTTGTGGTACGAAGAGGAAGCGAATCAGCCCGAACAGGATTCCATCGGTACAGCTTCATCGTTTGGCTAATTTGGTTGGTTCCCTACTTTGGCGGGATGTATATTGGAATGACAAGATAAAACTATCTTTAGGAGATAAAGTGAAAGGGAATAAACTCAACATAAACGACTTGATGCCAGAGTTCAAAAAACTTCCCGGCGTCGATGGAAAAAAATATTCTTCTTCCGATTTCAAGGATGCAAGCATTTTGATTATCGTCTTCTCATGCAACCACTGCCCGTATGTAAAGGCATACGAGGATAGAATGATTGCAATGCAAAAAGATTACGCCTGTAAAGGAGTTCAGCTTGTCGCAATAAACTCGAACGATGAGAAAAATTATCCCGAAGATAAATTTGAAGACATGGTAAAGCGTGCAAAGCACAAAGGATTCAACTTCAAATACTTGAGAGATGAAGATCAAACGGTTGCGGAAGCATTCGGTGCGACACACACACCGCAGTTCTTTGTCTTCGACCAGAGAAGAAAACTCCAGTACTCAGGCAAGATGGACGACAACTGGGAAAATCCAAAAGCAGTAAAAGAAAATTATCTCCGCGATGCGTTAGATGCACTGCTGACAGGTAAAGAAGTGAAAACTCCGGAAACGTTTTCTATCGGCTGTACGATTAAGTGGAAGATGTAACGGAACCAGAGAACATCATGGTTCTAACATTCGCGGTAATATAGGTGGTGAAATCTATTTGGAGGGCTTGCGGGCTATTTTTAGACCGATCACAGCGAAAACAAGACCTAACACCGTAAATGCCGGAGTTTTTGTGCCCCAGTTGAATAAATAACCGAAGGCATTTAATAGCAGCATGGTAAATCCTACACCTGCCATTATGTATCCTCGTATTTTGTGTCTTTCCATAATATTGATTCAGTGAATTTAAATATTGAAAGATTAGTAAAAATCAATTGCGGCTAACGTCTGCAACAAAAATGCCGTGCCGTTGCGAACTATGATTGACATATTTTCTGTGAAGCAGCGGCATAGTTCATTTTACATTTTTGTTGCTGTTAACTGCGATTGCACAAAATTATCTATGGCCCCCATTTTGCACTTAGAATAAATCGATCTGATATGGGATAACGGTTCATTAACTCATTTAATCGCTCAAGACATTTCTTTGTTTCATTGTCAGTGGTATTAGCTTCAAACAAACCAGCGGTTGTTATAAAGATACTTGAACCTTCGCCGGGTAGTTTAGCCATTTCTTCTTTGAGTAGTAGAGCTAAATCGATGCCAGCTCTCGTGCTTCTTGATTTCTCAAAACCTTCTATGTGGGCCATCATTCTTGCCAAGTGCTTTATATGGGATCTCTGTTTTTTTATAGAGAATAACTCCTTCAGGCGATTCAGTATCCAAGTGCTCTCCAAATCTTTGTAGGATGGGTACATAAGGTTTGTAAGATAGTAACTCGTTCGGTACACATAATCAGCGCGTGCATACTTTGGATACGGTATTATTCTTAAGTCGATATTCTTAGAAACAATACTGGGGATTTGGCTGTGATTCATTTTGGACCTTCCATGCCCGCAACTTGGGCAGATATGCTTATTTTCTATAGATAGGTAAGTAAGCCTGCCACATTGTGGGCATTTGGGATTGTTGTTCATTTAGTACCTCACTCTTTATAGATGCCTTTAATATCAAGGCCATAATTACCTTCTGGTGTCTCAACGACAATATAGTACAGATTTTTCGTTACTGAGTTTTCTTGCAGGAATGCTTTTGCGGCCTCAGCATTTGGTGCTCGGTAGATTCGATAGACAGCAATTCCCCCGTCACCATCTTGCCGATCTTCACGCACGAAAGTTACCTTGCCAATAGCTTTCTTTGATTCTTGCGTAGGCACTGCTCGCTTTTCAGGTTGTTTTTCATTTATCAACACACCATTATATTGGGAGAATTTGGTCTTGGCTGTTGACCACATCTCATAATTAAGGTCGTCACCTGAAATCATAACCTCATATTTTCCTTTTTCAGTGTCTCTCGGACTGAGGTAATAGCCAAAGAGTAATGTCTCGGTGCAGATAAGTTTACCTGAATCTTCTGCAATGTGAATAAAATCCAAGTCCAAAAGAGCATTTCTAGCATCGCTTTCGTCATCAAAAATGTACATTAAGAAGGGTTCGAATTTTTGTTGCGCTTGCCTTTCTGTCCACCAGCGCATAACTGCTTCGTTTGTTGTTTCTAATCTGCTGCCGAGATTATCCTTTTCGGCGTAGTATCTTCTTGTAGATTCATCTCCAGTTTGTCTGGAATTATGCAATCCGAATATTTCTTTCCAGAAGCTCATTTCTATATTCTCCTTTTCTTTTGTGCTTGCAATCGCAACGTTAGCTGCCGTTTCGTAGAGGTTTATTTTTAACTTTCCACCACTTTTGCCATTTCCTAAAATCTTTCCCAAAGTTTTGTTTCGTAATTTTCTTGAGTGCTCTTTCAGCGTCATATAAACTCATGTAATGGTCCCGTAAGCTTGTATCTCTCAATAATTCGATCAATGCATCTATCGCGCGTTGGTCTGCTATGGAGCCTAATATATCACTTGCTTTGTTCCTTACATGGAAACCGGAATCAGCCAATGCATAGAGGAGCGGTTCCACTAGCGCAGAATCATTCGTTTTGATTACTGATGTAAGTGCTTTCCATCGCAAATCTGAATTCCCTGTCCTCATTATGGAATCAAAGAATTTCATTCCGTGAGACTCACCAAAGGCCAAGAGCACCCAAATGGCTTCTTCTCGCACTGATGGATCTTTGTCACTCTGATAAACCTGGACAAGCGGTGAAATTGCGTGTGGATCCGCAATTTTTGCCAATGCTTTTACTGCGGCGACTCTGACAGATGGATAAGAGGAATTCAGAGAAACAATCAAAGGCTCAACCGCGAGTGGGTCTTTTAGATCGCCTAACGATTCGATCACTTCTTGTAGTGCTGGGTTTTCTTCCATGAGGCGAAGCGATGATATCAATGGCACCACTGCTCGATTATTTTTAACTTTACCGAGTGCTCTTGCTGCTCTAATTCGGAGAAAGACATCCGAACTACCAAGCTTCACAATAAGAGAATCCACCGCCGGCCCACCAATTTGTATGAGGGAGTTGTCTACTAAAACAGTAAGGTTGACAGGCCAAGACCATTTGACTGGCTCATAGTACTTCCATTCCAAGGTTGCGCCATCTTCTTCAAACATCGACATCAGAAATGGTATTGCTGGTGTGGCCACGTTTTGTAAATTACCTAGATGTATTACTGCACGTCCCCGCTCCACCGAGTTTGGAGAGTACAAGCTCTCAATCTGTGCTCTCATAAACTCCGGAATATCGTTCGGAATTCTTTCTTTTGGAATACTTGGTTGAGCGAAACAATAGCTCATGAGAAACATTAATGATATCAAGGCACTCCTGAATATTTTCATGGTTTCAAATTCTCCATCTCTCAATGCCAATTAACATGGCGCGGGAAGTACGAACGTGCGAGCGAACGACTCTCCTGATTTTGGAGAAACGTAGAGCAAGCAATATTGTTCATTGTGGTTTTGTCCATCCATCTTACTTTTCTTTTTTGCTTCGATTGTCCTTCCACGGAAATCCAAAGAAACCAAAAAATCCGTATAATCCGAAAAGTCCATAAAGCGCAGGATTGTTCAGTACTGAGCCGAGAAATCCAAGCAACCCGAGGAAACCCAAATATCCTAAATTACTCTTTTTCATTGTTTTGTATTCCTAAGATTTTGTTTTGCAAAAGAAGGAATTAATTTCAAATAAAAGCCCGTTGTTCTTTTAGCGGGGATATTGTTGCCCCGAATTCTTTTTTCGGGGACCCTTTATAAAGTGTTATGTGCCGTTTGCCCATCATTTTTAATGACAACATATTTCGTTTTATTTCTTTTATTTGGTGGTTCATCTACCTGTAGAATTTGAATAATTAACTTGATTTCGTCAATTCGGCATTACTTTCACCTATTACCCACTTCATTTTCAATTCTCCTATCTTATTGTGTCAAGAATATAAAGCTTACCCAAACAAAAATCAAAATCTATCGCTTCCTAAATATTCCTTTAAACCCCAAGCCAATATATTTCTTCAACTCTCGGTGTTTCAACATAGTAGTTAATTTTGAGAAAAGAAAAGAAGGCGAAGTGATTCTTGAAAGAATATACCGATGCCGCAGTTTCCGCAACTCCCGGATTCCCATCTGCGGCTGCAGCAATAATGGTATGTTGTTAACGGCAAGGTATATTCTGAGGTTGTCCCGATTTTCATATGGCTTCGACCATTTGAAGTCGGCAGGAAGAAGATTTTTTTGCTGTGCATAGTTTTCCACGTGCGTCCCTGGGTAAATGCGTATGCCGGGATTGTAGCCAATCAACGTCATGTATTTCCTGTTCCTTCTGATGAACCGCACGGTTTTAAGACCTGATCTATACGTTTCTTTTATGTGACCAACAGTGAAAAACACTTTGGTCAGCAACCCAAGCTGCTTGCACCAGTGTAACAATTGCTCTGCATCATCAACGTGTATCTTCTTGTTCATCGCATCTAATACATCTTGATCTGCCGACTCAATTCCAATATCAACGTAATAACATCCGGCTTCATGCATCTGTTCCAGCAAATGTTTATCAACCGACCCGACGCGAACTTCACATTCCCACGGCATAACCAAACCGCGCTCTTTCAACTGGCGGCAGAATGAAAGAACATGATCTTCATTAATTGTAAAAGTGCTGTCGAATATTTTTAATCCTTTGATGTTATACTGTTTTATCAGAGCATCAATCTCATCGACAACAAGTTTTGGTGAGCGCATTGCATAGCTGTGATTGTACATCTGAGAAGCGGAACAGAATGAGCAGTTAAATGGACACCCTCTTGCAGTCATTACATGCAGCGCGGGCAAGCCAAGATATTCCAATGTCATCTTGTAACACTCGATGGGCAGCAGATCGCGTGCAGGTAATGGCAGCTTATCCAGATCATGATTAAAACTCCGCCAGCCGGTAGAGAGCACACCGCCATTCCTACGATATGAGATGCCTTTTATTTTTTCCAGCTCGTGAATGTTGCCGCCGGCTTCTTTCCATCTTATAAGATCGAGAACAGTATACTCACTTTCACCGTGAACAATGATATCTATTTCTGGAACACGTGAAAATGTATCTTCGGCAGTAAAAGAGGCATGTGGTCCGCCGTATATTATTGTTGCGGGTGGATGTGCCGCTTTTATTTCTGCGGCTCGGGCAAACGCTTTAAAGCGGCTGTGACTTGTTCCTCCGATCAGCACAAACGCGGGGTGCATATCTTGCACAAGCGCATCAAGATCAAGAGCTTCAACCTGTTCATCAACAATACGAATGGGATACCCCTGTTCACGGACAACTGCTGCAATCCATGCCAAACCAAGGGGCGGCATCGGATCGAAGACACGCTGTTCTGAATGCTCAGGATATATTGCGAGAATTTTCTCTTTGCGAGGCATGGTCTGCACTCATAAATGCAGCATATCTTAGCAGTACGCTACATCTCTCGTTATCCGCATTCTACCGCCGCTTTTACAAAGTCGCGGAACAGCGGATGCGGATTTGCGCCGCGCGACCGCAGCTCGGGGTGAAATTGCCCGGCGATAAACCAAGGATGGTCGGAAAGTTCGATGATCTCTACTAAATTATTCGCAGGACAGATACCGCTGATAATCATACCGTGCTTTTCAAGAACACTTTTGAAAGCGTTGTTTACCTCGTATCGGTGGCGGTGGCGCTCGTGGACAAGCTCTTTCTTATATGCCTTAAATGTTTTAGTTCCTTTTAAAATATCACAAGGATACGAGCCAAGTCGCATCGTGCCGCCATAGGCAGTAACATTTTTTTGCTCAAGCATCAGATCAATGACATTCTGATCGGTTTGTTTGAACTCAGTGCTGTGTGCATGAGTCAATCCACAAACGTTTCGTGCAAATTCAATCACAGCACACTGCAAACCGAGGCAAATCCCAAGGAAGGGAATATTTTTTGCGCGAACATATTTTATTGCAGCTATCTTTCCTTCGATGCCGCGCTCACCAAATCCCGGTGCAACAAGAAGTCCGGAAATGTTTTTGAGGTACAGCTCCACCCCATCTCGCTCAATATCTTCGGCACGAATCCAGCCGAGGTTTACCTTTACATCGTTCGCTGCACCGGCATGGACGAACGCTTCTGTTATACTTTTGTACGCATCCTGGTGCTCCGTGTATTTTCCGCAGACCGCAATGTTTACCTCCCCCTTCGGATGCTTAACACGCTCAACAAATTTCTTCCATTCTTTCAGATTCGGTTTCGGACAGGTTAGATCGAGTTTCTCTAAAACAATCTCATCAACTTCTTCTTGTGCGAATTGCAAAGGAACTTCATAAATCGTTGAAACATCGTGCGCATCAACAACCGATTCGACATTGACATTTGTAAAAAGTGCAATTTTTTCTTTCACTTCTTTCGTAAGCGGTGCCTCAGAACGGCATATAAGTATATCGGGCTGGATACCAATCTCGAGCAATTTTTTTACACTGTGCTGTGTCGGTTTGGTTTTGATTTCACCCGCATGTTTGATATAGGGAACAAGTGTCACGTGTGCACAGATAGCGTTGGTTTTTCCTTTCGAGTACATAAACTGACGCATCGCTTCGAGGAATGGTAAGCTTTCAATATCACCAACCGTTCCGCCAATCTCTGTTAATATAACATCGTAGTGACCTGTTTTCGCCAGTGCTTCAAACCGCCGTTTGATTTCATCGGTGATGTGCGGGATCACCTGCACCGTTGCGCCTAAATAATCGCCGCGCCGTTCTTTTGTAATCACCTCGTTATAAATTTGTCCCGTGGTGGCGTTGTTATTCTTCGTCATATTCACATCGAGGAACCGTTCGTAATGCCCGAGGTCTAAGTCGGTTTCAGCACCATCCTCGGTAACGTACACTTCACCATGCTGATAAGGATTCATCGTACCCGGATCCACGTTGATGTACGGATCAAACTTTTGGATTGTTACCCGCAAGCCGCGTGCTTTCAAAAGCAGTCCGATGGAAGACGCAGCAATTCCTTTTCCTAACGATGAAATCACTCCACCTGTTATAAAAATATATTTAACTTTATTCCTTGCCATAATTATTTTTTAAGATTTAAAAGTGAGATTCCCGGAAGTAACAATTCCACCGGAGAGAACGAATTTCAGTCCTTCCTCAATCGACATGTCGAGTGTTTTCGCTTTCTTACGTGGAATGAGAATTAAAAATCCGGATGTTGGATTGGGTGGATTAGGAAGATATACACTGATCATCTCTTCTGAATTTTCTACATCCATGGATATTTCATTGGTTACGAAACCGATTGTTGAAATACCCGGACTGGGATATTCGATGAGTACTACTTCACGGAACGAGCGTCCCTTCTTACCGGGTTGAAACGCAGTAATAATATCCTTCATCGCCGTGTAGATAGTCCGTGCCAGCGGAATTGATGAGAGTAATTTCTCGAAGAACCTAAAAAGAGTTCGAGCCAGAAGGTTCCGCGATAATGTGCCGACAATCAATATCAAAACAATCATCGTCATGAAGCCGATGCCGGGAATATGCTGACCCAAAATCCGGTCGAAAATCGGTGATGCGATACCATCGATGGAGTCAAAGAGCAAGTGCAATACCCAAAAGGTAATCACGATCGGAACAATGACAACTACTCCCCGACCAAAAGTATTTCGAAGAACCGTCCAGAGAGTTCGTTTATCTTGATCTGTGTTCATAGATTTTTCACCTTTGTTTGTTGTAAAAGTTTTGTAACCCATTTAATGTCTTCAGGCGTATCAATTGGTATGCTGTTGTATTCTGTGACTGTTGCTTTTATTCTGTATCCATGCTCGATGATACGAAGTTGTTCCAGTTTCTCCATTTTTTCAAGCGGCGATTCATCCCACGACGAGAATTGTAAAAGAAATTTTCTCAGGAACACATACAATCCTATGTGCCTGTAAAAGGTATGATGAATATGCCACTTACTTATTTCAGAACCATCACGCAGATATGGAATTGGAGACCGCGAGAAGTAGATTGCAAATCCCTGTTTGTCTACAACTACTTTAGCGACATTGGGATTTGTCAGCTCATCTGTGGAAGTCACCTCCTTGACTAATGTGCCTATCTGAATTGAAGAATCAAGAATTAGCGGCTTTATTGCCTGATCGATCATCTCTGGCGCAATTAACGGCTCGTCACCCTGAACGTTGACGATGAGGTTGGCATCGGGGAGATTTTTCGCAACGTGCGCAATGCGGTCGCTGCCCGACCTGATGTCGGCAGGGGTCATTACCACTTCACCACCAAAATGTTTCACCGCTTCGACAATTCTTTCATGGTCCGTTGCGATGATAACGCGGTTAATGAGCGTTGCTTTTTTTGTCTGCTCATAAACACGTTGGATCATGGATTTGCCGCAAAGATCAATCAATGGTTTTGCCGGCACACGTGTTGAAGCGTACCGCGCCGGAATTATTGCTACAATATTTATCTTTTGATTCATCTAATTCTCATAATATACTTAGCGATTCTTCCTCAGTTTTTTAAATTCTTATATATAGTTGAATGCACTTTATCTCGCAGAATCAACTCTGTTTCTTTACCATCACCGCGCGGTGGCTCAATCGGATCCGAAAGTATCAATGTGATAGTTCCTGGTCTGATTCTAAATGATTTTTTGGGTAGAATATTAAAGCTTCCATTTATCGTTACCGGAACAATTGGCACACCGGCTCTGATTGCAAGGTTGAATGGTCCTCGCTTGAACTGTTTTAGTTTTCCATCCGGTGAGCGCGTTCCCTCGCCGAATAGAAGAACGGAAGCACCAGTTCGGATTTTATTTGCAGCTTCTTCCAAACTCTGAATTGCATCCTGACCTTTACCGCGATTAATTCCTATATATGTTTTACCGTACTTCAATCCCCAGCCGAAGATTGGAATTTTCTCAAGTTCTTTTTTATAAACTATTCGTATCTGATCGGGAATACTTGAAAGAACTGCCGGAATATCGAATTGGCTTAAATGGTTGGATACATAAATGTAGCTCCGGGTGAAATCAACATGATCGGATCCCTCCAACACGACTTTAACTCCGCAAACTTTAAGAATCCACCGTGCCCAAAATTTAGCCAGCGCATGAAACAGTTTTCCCGTGCGGTGAAAAGGTGTAATAAGTAATTCAAGTGTTGCAACAAAACCTGAGAACAAAACAGCAAACAATATTTTCAGAAGGGAAATGATCATGATGCAGCAAAATATGCTGATGGTGAAAATTTATTGTTTTTTTTAAGGGAATTTGTTCGAGGAGACTGATGTGCCGTGGAAAAAAGTTGCTCCGCGAATAATATCATCAGCTCCATGCGGTCCTTAAGTAAGTGAACTACATCGTTGTTTGCCTAAATTACAAAATGTGAGCATAAAATGCAAAATGTTTCGATCTGAAGAATGCGATAGATCTAACTTCATTTTCCGGCAATATTCAACAGTAATAGTTGGTGCAATTTTCAGATTTGTTGAGTATATTATCACATAAAATTATTTTGAGTTTAGTTCGAGATTCACATCGAGAAATTATAATGACAATGGTTGTGCATGGCATCTGATATCGTTAATTTTATTTTTTTGTCGGAAATTTTGAATTTGCCCGTCGTGAATTTTCATGACACCAAGAAAATTGGGCGCGTCCTCGATCTCGCCGCAACAACCAATCAGGTCTTTCCAAAAATAACCGGCATTGTCATTAAACCCGGAAACGGTAAAAAGGTTATGTACATCCCCTGGGGAAAAGTAAAGAAAATGATTCCGGGAGGGTCTGTCACTGTCGAATATATACAGGAATCGATGAATGGAGCTTCAACCACGGCGGATACGGAGATACTTCTAAGAAAAACATTTCTCGATAAGCAAATTATATCAACATCCGGCAATAAAGTTGTGCGGGTCAACGATCTTCATTTCCTTATCGATAACACCTTAAAAGAGAATTCAAATCTCTGGCTCGTGCATATTGATATTGGCGTGAAAGCTTTGCTGCGAAGGTTAGGTTGGGGAAGGTTTATTAATGCTATATTCAAGTGGGTTATGGATCGCGATATAAGAGATAAATTTATCCCGTGGAAATACGTTCAACCGACTGCAACGGCGAATGTTTACGGGTCATTGCACCTGAAGATTGATTCCTCCAAATTATCCGAGATACACCCTGCTGACCTTGCAGATATTCTGGAAGATTTAGGAATCGATGAGCGAAAATCTCTTATTGAATCGCTCAGCTTCGGGACTGCGGCTGCAATACTTCAGGAGATGCCACTTAAGTTGCGTGTCCAAATTTCCGAAACACTGGAAGTCGGTCGCCTTACAAGCATTATTAATGAAATGCCAATGGACGAAGCGGTAGATCTTTTGGATGAAATATCGCGGGAACACCGTCAAGCGGTTTATGTACTTCTTCCGTCGGAGAAAGTTTCTGAGTTGAAAGAACTTTCACAACTTTCGATTTTCAGTGTCGGCAGCATCATGAATACCGATTTCATTACTGTAAAAGAGACACAAACAGTTCGAGAAATTTTAGAGTTGCTGAAAGCGGAGAGCAAAAAAGCCGAGCTGATCTATTATATTTATGCGGTGGAGAAAGATGATTACTTGAAAGGAGTAATCACGATTAGAAATCTATTATCATCTCAGCCGACAGCGGTAATTGCGGATATTATGAATGAGAATGTAATTTCGGTAAAGATTGATACGAATATCAAACGAGTGGCACAGATTTTTTTTAAGTATAATTTCATCGCTATACCGGTTGTCGATGATGACGACAGAATTCAGGGAATCATTACATCGCGTGATGCGTTCGAATCTGTTTTCCCGGAGATAAAGCAGGAGTCTGAAACGTAAAATGAGCTTTTTAAAACGGCTAAAAACGCAGCCCGCCTTCCGCAACCTGCTGATTTTCTTAAGCGTTGTTGGTCCCGGTGTTATTACGGGCAGTGTTGATAACGATGCGGGCGGGATTACCACTTATTCAGTAGCGGGTGCAATGTACGGCTACCGACTGCTGTGGACGCTGATTCCATCTTTCATTGCACTCTTAACGGTTCAAGAAATGAACGCGCGGATGGGAATTGTGACAGGCAAAGGTCTTGCCGATCTTATACGCGAAAACTTTGGTGTCAGAATCACGTTCTATATTTTTATCTGCCTTCTCATCGCAGATATCGGAAATACCGCCACCGAGTTCGCCGGCGTTGCAGGCAGCATGATGGTGCTGGGTGTGAGCAAATACATTTCGGTTCCTATCGCAGCGATTACCGTATGGATTCTTGTCGTCAAAGGAAATTATAAAATTGCAGAGAAAGTTTTCTTGATCTTCAGTGTTTTCCTTCTTTCGTATGTGGTTTCGGCAGTTTTAGCAAAACCCGATTGGACGGAAATAGGAAAAGCAATTATAACACCATCGATTCAATGGGATGGAACTTACATCAGTACCGTTCTTGGATTAGTGGGAACTACGGTGGCGCCATGGATGCAGTTTTACATGCAGTCTTCTGTTATCGAAAAAGGAATCAAGATTGGTGATTACAGGTTCACCATCTGGGATGTTGTTGTCGGATGCATTGCTACGATTGTTGTTGCTTTCTTTATCATTGTATCCTGCGCGGCAACACTTCATGTCAACGGCATTCAGATCGGTGAAGCGAAAGATGCGGCGATGGCATTGAAACCACTGGCAGGAATTCTTGCATCGGAAGTATTTGCCTTCGGACTCTTTGTTGCATCGATATTCTCCGCCGCAATTTTGCCGCTGGCAACCGCATTCTACGTTTGTGAGGCATTCGGCTTTGAAGCAGGTATCGATAAGAAGTTCAGCGAAGCTCCACAATTTTATACGCTCTTCACGCTTATTATTCTTGTAGGAGTTGTTATTATCCTGATACCTAATGCCCCGTTAATCGCAATAACAATCTGGACGCAGGTACTGAACGCAATTCTTTTACCCATCGTTCTCATTTGTATGATGATCATAGTTAATAAGACGGAGATCATGGAAGGATATACCAACAATAAATTCCAAAACATAGTTGGATGGAGTACCTCGATTATTCTGATTATTTTGAGCGGGATTCTACTCTTTTCCGGAAGTGGACTATGACGATTCTTTTTTTGATCATCTAATAGGCAGCTTAATCTACAACTTCTTTCGTTATTCTACGATCTTTCCACCAGCAAAATAACTTTGGCGCACTCCACAATGTCAGCCACATGAACACGATTCCTCCAAGAACATCGATCACATAATGATATCTCAAATAAACCGTGCTGAGGATAAGCAGCGTTCCGAAGAAATAAATAAAATGGCGGGATTTTAATTTGTACTTGCTTGCAAGATAGATTGAGATGAGCGTCATCTCTGTGTGTCCGCTTGGGAAAACATCCCGCTGGGCAACTGCAATTGCATTTGCAGTTCCTTTAGTTATAGATTCGCCCGCGTTAATGAGATCACGGATGGTGTTCGTTAGCCATAAGCCGGGGAGGTCTAAATTTATGGCATAAAAATCGTGTAGTGTGAAGCGTGGTCCAACGGCAGGAAACGCAAGGTACCCCAAATAGGAAAGAGCAAATCCATAAGTGATCGTAAATATTGAAAAAGAGAATTTCCGATTTTCTTTTTTTAGATATAACTCGATACCGACAGCGAGCATAATGAGGTAGTAACTTGCATAAGCGATTTGCAGAACTTCTGTCAGTATGGGAGATGAAAATTTGGCAAGCCAAACGGTCGGATCGCATCCAAACATTGTTCTATCGATTCCAATAAACACTTCATCCCAATCGTTCCGCACGAGTGATTGAATCACGATGTGGACTTCCTTGAAGATGAAAAAAATCATTGGTACTGGATACCAATCATATATTCGAACGATGAAATTGTTTTGTGATTTTCCCCCCGCCTGAGATAACAAAATTATGAAGTAACTAATAATAAGATTGACGACAATGATAAGCATGCTTGCCTGTGAGTCAGACAAGAAAACGATGCTTATGAGAGAAAGAATGTGAATGAAAATCACGATAAGAATATCAACGGCTCGCAGTTGCCGAATGGAAACAGCTAATTTTAACATATGTGTCGTCTCAGAATCTGTTCGATCTGATTGGTTAATCCTACAAATTGTTCGACCGTTAATTGTTCGGGACGTTTGTCGAGCGGGAAATCAATTTTTTCTAAAAACGTTTCCATCATGCTTGCATCATAAGGTAGATATGAAAGACTATTTCTCAGCGTTTTCCTCCTTTTTCCAAAAGCCGTGCGAACAACCAAGCTAAACAGTTTCTCGTTGACATTATAAGGAAGTTCATCGTGAAGATGTATTTGAACGACCGTTGAAGTTACTTTCGGTTTCGGATAAAAGCAGTTGGGGGAGACATTGAAGAGACATTTTGGAATTCCATAAAAATGAGCTAACACCGAAAGTATTCCATAATTTTTTGTGTTCGGTTTTGAAGCTATCCTTTTAGCAACTTCTCGCTGAACCATTATTGTAATGTCCTGGATGGAACTTCGTTCTTCGAATGCTTTGAATAAAATTGGGCTTGTAAGATGGTACGGTATGTTGCCGACCAACCGGAGTTTTGTTTTAAATTTTTCCTGCCATTCCGAAAGCCGGACTTCTAAAAAATCCTGATGAACGATCTCGACATTTTCTGATTGGAATTTATCGCGAAGCTCACCTACAACTCTTTTATCAACTTCCACTGCAAAAAGTTTCCTTGCTTTTCCAACAAGATGTTTTGTAAGAGCGCCTTGTCCGGGACCGATTTCAACTACAACATCCGTCTCGCTTAAATGAAGTTCTCGGACAATATTTCTTGCAATGTTGTCATCGATTAGAAAATTTTGTCCGAGGGATTGTTTTGGGCGGATGTTTATACGGGCGTTGTCAGCCATTCCTCAGGGCTTCTTAAACAATTTTTTAAGTCCCTCACCAACTTTTTTCTTCACCTCATCCTCAACTTTTTTCTTTCCCTGGTCTAACAACTTTTGTTTTTGCTGTTCGAGCACTTGCTTAGCCATATCTTCTTGAGCTTTTGTATTTAATTTCAGTGTGGGGCTTGTTGTACTTCCGCTTACGTCGAAGTTCAGATTGATTTTACCATCTTTGTCTTTGAAAAATTGTAGAAGCTGTCCACCAACACCGGAAAGCTTCAATTTGTCTGAAACGGATTCAGGCAGCTTTGCGGTAAGGTTATAGGACATTGAGCCGTCAAGCCCGTGCGAGCCGTTGACAAGGAAATCGGTTGTGCCTGCGTTGATCTTTAGGTCGTTGATGTTTACCCGACCATCGGAAATTGTGAATGCGTTCGACCAATTCTTGAAGTTCACTTCCTCCAATTCGTTTATTCCCGTGAACTCAGCAAGTTTGGCTGTCAGCGGAAAACCAAGTAGCTTGCCATCAAATATTTGAACTTTGCCATTTCCTGCAAGCGTTTTTGTGTCAAGACCTAGTGTATCGTTTAAGTCGCCACTCACAGATGTCTTCATCGAAAATTTACCAAAAATGTTGTTACCGAATGAAGTGAACTTTGGCAATATCGAATTCGATTCCACACCCACAATATCGAGATCAAGGTTGAAGGGACGCTTTTTAAGATCGTGGACGTCAAGGGTTCCTTTCGTAAGTATTGTTCCTTGAAAAGTATTAACAGAAAAATTTTTCAGTTTTATAACGCCATTCGAGATTGAAACGGAACCGCGTGCATTATCAAATTCAAATTTATCTGTGATAAGTTTATCGACGTTGACATTTGCATCAATGTCAAATCCGGGCAGTAATCCACCCTGATTGTCAACAGCTTTTTTCTTATCCGCCACTCGTGTCTGTGGTTTCTCTTCAGAGATTAAATCAATCGTGCGCAATTGTTTTGATGTAAGTGTAATGGTTGCGCTTGGCTTACCCGCCGATTTTGCCGCGTCTTCCATTATCATGCCGAGATAGTTCTTCATTACAAAGGCAAGACTCAGGTCCGATTCACCAATATTCATAGCGAGCTGCTTCGACTCGACAAGCTGATTATTGAATGTGATGATACCGTTAAGATTTCTTAACGGCTTTGGCGAGTTAGCATTTTTAATTATGACGTTCTGAAATTCTATCTTTCCGGTTGCTTTTATACTTTGCGGGATTTTTACGTTTCCCTCAAGAGAAATGTCTGCTTTCATCAAACCGCTCAGATCGGTACCCTGCTCAAGTGGATAAAATTCTTTCACCTCATTTAGATTCATTGTGCCGTTGAATACCGCACTGAGTAAAGGATTATCAAAGTTGGTTATGTTCAATTTGCCTGTGAACTGACTACTTCCTAAAGAAGCCCCTATTTTTTCAAGTCCAAACCGACCGATTCCTTTATCTCCCGTTCGTGTTTCAGATTTCTCAAATGATCCACCGACGTTAATGTTTGTAATTGATTTCGGAAGTGACGCGTATTGAATTTTTCCATTTGTAACTGTGAATGAACCCCGAACGCCGGGCGTTAACTTCTCACTAAATCTACCTTTTACTATCGTAGAAAATTTTACATCGCCAGAGCTGGTCATACCTTTCGCAGCTTTCAGCATCTCTGGCGGTACAAGTGAGAGAAGCTGCGACATTTGTACTCCGGATGATGCAATGGTCAGATCAAAAAACATTTCTTCCGCCAGTAACTTTGAAATTGATCCACTCATTGTCAATGGTAAATCTTTTAACTTAGCAGTCACATCATCTATTTGCAAAATATCATTATCAATTTGATATGACATTTTCAGCTTTCCGCTCAAAGGTTGTTCAGCGATAAACCATGTTTTCATGGAGCCGTAACTTAGTTTATCGATAGATGATGATCCTTCAAGATAAATGCTTTGCTCGGATGGTTTCGATTCTGCCGATATTATCTGATTGAAGCCGAGAAATGTCATACGACTATCAGATTTCTTATTGAGATATTCTATTTCTCCATTATTGATTTCGAGGTTTGAGAGAAGAAGAGCACTCGAGCTTTGTTTCTCAACCATAGCTCTGGTATTATCTTTTTTCTCTAATCCTGACGATGTTGAATAATTGTTTATACCATCTGCTGTTGTTTCCAGATATATCTTTAGATGGTCAACGATTATGTAATTGATTTCAAGCTTACTGCTCAGTAAAGCAAGAATTTTCACCTTGAGTCGGAGATTATCCAGAGAAATAAACTCGGCTCTGTCGAATTTCATTCCTTCCGGATTTGATATCTTTAAACCGTCAATTGAAACTGCAAGTGAGGGAAAAATAGAAAACGAAATATCTTGAATCGTAACTGTTCGGTGAGTTGCTTCTTCAATTCGTGGTATGACGATGGCTTTGAGACGTTCACTCGTCAGGTAGAGTTTTAATCCAACGATACCGATAATCAGGAGCATAATTGGAGTCGAGATAATAATGAACCATATTTTTGCTTTTTTATTAATAGCCATCGAATTTTTCCCTTTATTTCCTTTTAACACTAAAAAAATATACCAAAATATGAAGAGATTAGCAACCGATAGAATTGACAATATGCTCCCATTTCAGTATATTCGATTCACGTAATTTTATAATATGCCAGGTTAAAATTTGTGAAAGGAACTATTAATGGCGGAAATATCTCTTGATGCATTAGGGATGGTTGAAACAAAGGGTCTCGTTGGCTCTATCGAAGCAGCCGATGCTATGGTAAAGGCAGCGAAGGTAACACTCATTGGTAAAGAAGTTATCGGCGGCGGTTATGTTACCGTTATGGTGCGTGGCGATGTTGGTGCTGTGAAGGCAGCAACAGATGCCGGCGCAGCAGCAGCACAGCGTGTTGGCGAGCTCGTATCAGTTCACGTCATCCCACGACCACACAGCGACGTGGAAATGATTCTACCTAAACGTCCAGCAGAAAAGTAAAATAATTTATCTCGTAAACTTGATCCTTCAAGTAGAGCGAGGAAACCATGCTTGAGTATGCACTCGGATTAATAGAGACAAAAGGTCTCGTGGGTGCCATTGAAGCTGCCGATGCTATGACTAAAGCAGCCGAGGTGGAACTCATCGGAAAAGAACGCACTGGCGGCGGTCTGATGACTATAAAGATCAGAGGCGATGTTGCAGCAGTACGTGCCGCCGTTGATGCAGGTGCGGCAGCGGCACAGCGTGTAGGCGAGCTTGTATCTGTTCATGTCATTCCTCGACCTGCCGATGACACGGAGATATTGATCTACCCGCCGGCTCAAACAGCAAAGCTGCGGAAAGAAAAAATCTCTCCACCCAAACAGCTCAAACCTCAAGAGAAAGTTCATCGCGAGAGGCAAACCAAAACGGTAGAACCAACCACTGATAACATGATACCTGAGTTTTCAGAAACAATTGCACCGTTACCAGATATGAGCGGGGATGAACAAACGTACCGTCGGCAACTTAACGATATGACGGTGCACGAACTAAGAAGATATGCACGCAGTGTGCATGGACTTACGATATATGGACGACAGATTTCAAGAGCAAATCGGGACCAACTTATCGAGGAGCTTCTGAAAGTGAAATTCCCCAAATGATGTGAGCTGATTTTAGAAACTCCGTCCAATTAATTTGGATGGAGTTTTTTATTTCATCAATGGAAAAAAAACGCTACCATATTGTAATTGCCTCCATCGTATTTGCAGCATCGACCTGGATATTCGTCAACTTTAAAGATGAATACACAGTGGTGAAGCATGTACCTGTTGTGCTCGAAAACATGAAAGAGGGGAAGGCGCTAAAATATCCTATCCCAAAAAATATAAATATACGATTCAGAGGAAGCGGCTGGTCGCTTGTCGGATTATATCTATCTCCGGATGTAAAATACTTCATTGATCTTTCATCGATCGTATCCGAAGATTTTATAATAACTAGCCGAGATTTATTGGAACATATCAAGCTGCCATTTTCGTTTCAACCACTTGACGTTAAACCCGACACGTTGGTTTTAGCCCTCGAGGATTATGGTGAAAAACGAGTTCCAGTTTTTACCAATATCATGTTGAGATATAAGGATGGATATGGGCAGGTCGGTTCCATTCGGGTAATGCCTGAAAGTGTTATCATTGGCGGCTCAAATAATTTGATTGGTCCCATTACATTATTACCCACAGTGTATAAAAAATTTGAGGATTTAAACACACCGATTGATATGAATATCCCGCTTGAGGAACCGATGAATTATTCGATTGATCTTCTTACCAAAGTTGTACGGCTTCAAATTGACGTTCAGCCGTTTGCGGAAAAAACATTCACAGGCATCCCAATAACAGCAACGGGAACCCCACCAAATCGGGAGATAATATTTACACCCCCAAAGATGGATATAATCGTTCGCGGCGGTATTCAACAGCTCATCAAGTTAACTAACGATGATTTTCAAGCGAGTATTAGCTACCAAAGTCTCATTCAGGACTCAGTTGAATCGATAGTGCCACAAGTGGTTGTTCCGGGGGAAGTTAAAATCATTAATCGTACACCAGCAGAATTTAAATTTATTATTCGAAAGAGATTGTAATTTTACCACAAGGATAAAGTTCATGCAGCTTTCAATTAATATTGATCATGTGGCTACGCTTCGCAATGCACGCGGTTGTACGGTACCCGATCCAATTGAAGCAGCTCGTGCAGCCGAGCGTGCAGGCGCCGATGGGATTGTTTGTCACCTTCGTGAAGATCGGAGGCACATTTGTGATGTAGATGTTAGAAAGTTACGCACGTTAATAAAGACGAAGTTAGATTTAGAGATGGCAGCAACACCAGAGATAATAAAGATTGCTTTGCACATTAAGCCCGATCTTGTTACTCTGGTTCCCGAAAACCGGAAGGAACTGACAACTGAAGGCGGGCTGGATGTAATTCGATTGAGATCATCAATGAAGAGAGTAATTCAGCAATTTCATGAGCGAGGAATCCCTGTTAGTTTATTCGTCGATCCGATAAAAGCTCAGATCGAAGCAGCAAAAGAAGCTGGCTCAGATATAATTGAGATTCATACCGGTAAATATGCCGATGCGCGAGCAGAAAAATCAAGAATGAAATTCCTGAAACAAATCCAACAGATGGCAAAATTCGGAAGAGAGCTTGGACTTGGTGTAAACGCCGGTCATGGACTTGATTATGGGAATATTAAACCTATTGCCGGAATAAAAGAAATTGAAGAGGTTAGCATCGGTCATGCCATCATTGTGCGGGCAGTCTTTGTTGGACTTGAACAAGCTGTTCAAGAAATGGTAATGTTAGTAAAGAAAAGATTGTAAGAGCAGAGATTTATTTTTACTGCTCTAATTTTCGAATTTCATCGCGCAGTTTTGCTGCCCGCTCGTAATCTTCCCGCTCAACGGCTTCGTTCAATTGTGCTCTCATTGCCTCAAGTTTTGTCAGATGAACTTCGCTTTTCATCGATGGTTTACCTTCCGGCTGCGGTTCTTCATTTTCTGGAAGGAAAGATGCTTCTTCCATAACTTTATCTGAAACGAAAATCGGTGCGCCAAATCTTACCGCAAGTGCAATGGCATCGCTTGGACGTGAATCGACTTCCTGACTGTCGAAGCTCAATGTTGCGAAGAAGGTTCCGTCACGCAACTCGCTGATTGTAATTTCTGTAAGCTCCGCCCCAAGTGATTCAAGAAGATTTTTCATCAAATCATGTGTCAATGGTCGCGGCGGCTTGATTCCTTCTATCTCAAGCGCGATTGACTGCGCTTCGAACGCACCGATGATAATCGGTAGTCTTCGGTTTCCGTTCACTTCTTTTAGAATGAGCGCGTACGCACCACCGCTTGCCGGGCTTGTTTGTAAACCTAATATATCGACTTGAATTTTTTCCACAGTTATCTGTTCCTGTTATTTGCCAAGTGTCTTTTTTACTTCTTCCGTTAGCACGGGAAGAACTTCAAATAAATCGCCCGCAATTCCATAATCAGCAATTTGAAAAATAGGCGCATCTTTATCTTTATTGATAGCCACAATATACTTAGAAGATGACATTCCTGCAATATGTTGAATTGCACCCGAGATGCCGCAAGCGATGTACAATGTCGGAGAGACAGTTTTTCCGGTTTGCCCGACCTGCTCATCATGAGGTCTCCAGCCCGCATCAACAACAGCGCGCGATGTACCAACGGCACCGCCAAGAACATCAGCCAATTTTTCGATAAGATGAAAATGCTCAGGACCTTTCATCCCCCGTCCACCGGAGACGATTATGTTCGCTTCAGTTACATCAGGTCGTCCTTCTGCAACTTTCACACCTGTAACTTTCGCTGTGAAGTCTGCATCGCTCAACTGAGGAGAATATTTTTCTACATTAACCGCACCGCCATCTTTGGAGACAGCCGTGAAGACATTAGGCCTGAGTGTGAAAATTTTTACTGGAGAAGTAACTTTAACATTGAGCATCGCTTTTCCTGCATACACCGGACGGGTGGCAATAATTTCGCCGCTTTCAACTTTCAGTGCAACGCAGTCGGTAGCCATACCCGCCGAGAGTTTTGCGGCAACGCGGGATGACAAATCTTTTCCCATCTGACTCGCGGGAAAGAATAAAATGGATGCTTGCTCTTTCTCGGCAACCTCTGCTACGATCTTCGAGTATGCCGTTGTCGAATAATAATGCAAACGGGCATCCTGTGCAGCAACAACTCGTGTTGCACCGAATGCACCAAGCCCGGGCAGTATCCTTTCGATGTTATTTCCGATAACAAGAGTAACAAGCTCGGCACCAAGTTTTTCGGCAAATCCTTTAGCAGTTTGTGTTACCTCGAATGCCGATTTTTTAAATTTTCCTTCACGTTGTTCTGCAAATGCAAGTAGTTTCATAATCAATTCAAAAGTTAAAATGCAAAATTAAAAAATATTTTTGTGGCACATATCAAACATCTAACATGTCAAATAACTTTGGCTTCCTCATGTAACAGACGTACAAGCTCTGGGACAGATGTCGAGTCAGTTCCGATGATCTTTCCCGCTTGTTTCGGCGGCGGCATCTTCATTGATAAAACCTCGACTAAATTTGCGACTGGTAGAGGCTGCCGCTCTTCAATCGGTTTCGATTTTGATGCCATGATTCCTTTCAATGATGGATACCGCGGCTCGTTCAATCCTTTCTGTGCGGAGATGACGACCGGATAAGTTGTTTCAACAACTTCATGTCCGCCCTCGATCTCTCGTTCACAAATAACCTTTTTGTCTTCCAAAGTCATTTTCACTACCGTAGTGACCGAAGGGATTCCAATAAGTTCTGCAATTAGTCCAGGAATTTGCTCTCCGTTATAATCGATAGATTGCTTTCCAAACAAAATAAAATCTGGAGAGAGCTTCTTAAGTTCTTCAGCCAACGCTTTTGCAGCGGAGAAAGAATCCCTCACCGAATCATCTTTAAGTAGAACCGCTTTATCAATACCCATGGCAAGTGCTTTACGCAAAGTTTCCTTGTGAGTATCACCGCCAAGCGTTAATGCGATTGTTTCGCCGCCGTTTTTTTCTTTAAGCTGGAGTGCGGCTTCGATGGCAATTTCGTCGTATGGATTTAAAATATAATTAACGCCGGTCCGGTCTATCGATTTAACATCCGATCCGATCTTGATTTTTGCTTCTGTATCTGGAACATGGTTA
>CAYGZC010000173.1:0-8673 GCA_964354225.1 uncultured Chlorobiaceae bacterium
GCGTATGATCAGGAGGATTTTGCCGGTGGATTTGGAGCCAAACTAAGTGCACTCGGGCTCAACGGTACGTTTGATTATGGATACAACAACTTTAAATATTTACCCGGCACCCATTCATTCACTTTTGAATTACAATTTTAATGAATATTTCGATATGGATTAAGAAATAATTGGTACGTTCGATGCGGGTGTGACCTGTACGGAATCGGAAAAGAGCATATGATTATTATCAATCCCAGCCATAGCGACTGGGATTTTTATTGTTAGTAACTCCGATGGCATTTGCATTACCGGTGTTTGTCTTGACAAACTGCTATTATATTCTTAATTTCTTATAATCGAAATTAAAAGGAACAGGCATTATAAAAAACTTAATCATTATTTTCTATCCAGTACTTATAGCAGTTTTAAGCTCTAATGGACAGACAAAGTTTGAAAGCGATATTATCCAAACTCCTGCTGGAAAATTAACAATTACCTTCATCGGCCATGGAACGCTGATGCTCGAACTAAAAAGTACAATTATTCACGTCGATCCGTGGAGCAATCTCGCCGATTACACTAAACTTCCTAAAGCCGACATTATACTTATTACCCATCATCATCCCGATCACCTCGACACCAATGCTATCTCTATGCTATCGAAAGAAAGTACACAAATTATTCTAACCAGGGCTACTTTTGAGATTTTGAAAAAAGGTACCGTAATGAAAAACGGTGACAAGAAGGCCATTGATGAAATTGAAATCGAAGCTGTGCCTGCATACAATACCACCGAGGGGCGGGAAAAATTTCATCCCAAAGGCAGAGATAACGGATACATCCTCATAATAGGTAAGAAAAGAATTTACATCGCAGGCGATACTGAGAACATTCCAGAGATGTCGTTATTAAAAAACATCGACATTGCTTTCTTGCCGATGAACCAGCCCTACACAATGCTTCCTGAGCAGGTTGCTGATGACGCAAATAGAATTAAACCCAAAATTCTATATCCCTATCATTACGGCAAGAGTGATGTCTCAAAATTGAAAACACTGTTGGTAAAGAATCACAATATTGAAGTACGATTTCGAGCGTTGAAGTAAATCAACCCTTCCTTTCGAATAACGGAAGGTTGAATTCTTTAGCAGCCCAATTAGCCAATCTTTTTCCTTCTATGCTGAAAGACCACACGAATAGAGATTGAATGGGATGTTGATTCAAAATAGATTGTATCGCATTACGTACCATTTGTTTTGCTAATCCCTTACCACGATATTCAGGCAAGACAAGTGCTGAGCATAAATAGATTGCATCATATTTTTCACCTATCGTGATGCGATTTAAGATTTCCTTTTCAGTAATCTTATTTGAGAGAAAATCGTCCATCACTTTTTTTGTTGTCGGGATAATTAACATCCAGGCGATTGGACCATTCTCATCGGTTTTCTCTAAGAGTGTACTCGGATGAATATCCAGAAGACGTTTCATTGTATCCTCATCGACAGAAAGTTGAGCCGGATCGTTTTTCATGTCGAAAAACTCTTCTGCAAGTTTTATCATCCGCGCTCGATTATCTTCAGGCATTAGCAATTATCTCTAGCGATCACTTTAAACATAACGAAACACAATCTCTTACGAATGTTTAAAGCTAAGCGCAATCTTCTCCGCCGTAATCGGCATGGATTTAATTCTTAATCCAAGTGCATCATCAACTGCGTTTGCGATCATCGGCGCGGCAGGTATCATAGTGTGTTCACCTACACCCCGTGCACCAGATGGTCCATCGTGCTGAGGAACTTCAATGATAATTGGAACTATCTTTTCAGGAACATCCATTGATGTTGGAATTTTATAATCCGTGAAGTTTGCATTGATGAGTTTTCCTTTCTCATCAAACCGCATATCCTCGTACAAAACAGTTGCTATGCCTTGCAGCAGTCCACCGGTAATTTGACCTTTAATTAAATCGGGATTGATCGCTTTCCCAACATCAACAGCGAGAACAGCTTTGAGAATTTTTACCTTACCGGTTTGCTTGTCAACTTCAATTATTATCGCGCTGGCGCCGACGGTATAATGAACGTTAGGATGGCCACCCTGACTCGTTTCCGGGTCGCTCAGCGCCGATGTGAATTCAGGCATAAACATTCCACGCCCGAGTATCGGTCCGCCGCAGTACGAACCGTCCGGTTTCTGAATGCCGGAAATGATAAATTCACGTAACGGCACCGATAGAGTTTTATCGTCACGTGATTTCACACATTCATTTTCAAGGTACAGCGATTTCCGATTTTTCCCGAGCGCTCGCTCGACGAGATCGAAAATCTGTTCGCGTGCGTCAATAGCCGCGCTCTCGACTGCTCTTCCGCATCCCCACGTAACGTGCGAACCGACCGTTTGCCACTCGTACGGATTCCGATCTGTGTCAGGTGTCTCAACTCTAATCTTTTCAGGAGGAATCATAAGAACTTCAGCCGCTATCTGTGCCATGGCGGTCAATAAACCCTGACCGATCTCCATACCTGAGATGAGAATGTTGATACTTCCATCCTCATTAAATTTCAGAAACGCCGATGAAGATGCGTTCGGCGGCATTGCTGGCGCTTTCCAGAATAATGCAAATCCTTTTCCGATTGCTTTATTTGGATCGGTTGGAGTTTCTTTCTTTCCCCATTCGATTTCCTTCTCAACTTTGTCGATTGCTTCGAGCAATCCATTGGCGTTCATCTTTCCACCGTAATTTAAAATATCTCCTTCACGAATTGCATTCTTACGACGAAGTTGGATTGGATCAATGTTCATTTTCTTGGCAATTTCATTTAGATGAGATTCAAGTCCGAACAAAAATTCTGAATAACCAAACCCGCGATACGGTCCACCCGGTGGAAGATTGGTGTAGATGCAAATCGAATCGATGCTGACATTAGGAATATTGTATGGACCGGAAGCAGAAAGTCCTGCGGCATTGACAACGTTTGCACCGTATTCGACATACGCTCCGGCATCCCAATTCAGTGTATTGTCCATAGCGATGATGGTTCCATCTTTTTTCAAACCAACTTTTATGCGAGCAGTTAAACCTTGTCGTTGATAAGTATTATAGAATTCTTGTGCGCGCGACCAGAGAACTTTTACAGGTCTTCCCTTAACAGCAGTTGCCAGTGCAGCACCCATAATTTCCATCGAGACGCCGGCTTTACCACCGAATCCGCCACCAATGAACGGTGTAACAACTCGAATATCTTTATGCGACAATCCGAGAGGTGCAAGTGCTTCGGCAAATAAATTTCTTTGCGTGTACGGCGATTGCGACGCAGTCCACACAGTGAGCCGGTCCGAATTATCGTATAAACCTACTGCGCCGTGGACTTCGATTGCACAGTGGGCGTAACGTGGAACAGTGTACGTATCTTCAAAAACAAAATCTGCCTCTTTGAAAGCTTTCGCGACATCTCCTTTTCTTATTTTTCTGAGATGGGCGATGTTCGTATCGCCTCTCGGAAAGAACCAAGGGACATGTTTGTAATGACGGAGGTCGGGATGAATGAGGTATGCATCTTTCGCTAGCGCTTGTTCGACATTGAGGATCGCAGGAAGTTCGGTATAATCGACTTTCACGAGCTTTGCTGCTTTCAATGCAGTTGTCGCATTTCGCGCTATTACGGCGGCAACCTGCTCTCCGACAAATCTTACTCGATCTTGAGCGAATATAAACCGATCGTGCATATAAAGTCCAAATCGATAAGGAAAATCTTTTCCGATAACAATCTTTACAACACCCAGTACTTTCTCCGCTTCACTTGTATCGATTTTATTGATGACGGCATGCGCGAATTTGCTCTCGACGATTGCTGTATAAAGAAGATCGGGACCGAAATTGAGATCGTCGATGAATTCTGCGGCACCGGAGACTTTTGTTTTCCCGTCGATGCGTATGGTTGATTTGCCGATGAATGTATATTCTTCCATAAAATTCTGAATCTATATTAACGTTTTTTTGTCAAATTGGTGATTGCATCAATGATGGGAGTATATCCCGTGCATCTGCACAAATTGCCGGAGAGCGCTTCTTGGATTTCTCTTTTTTCCGGTTTAGAATTCTTCGACAACAGTTCCGTTGCCGAGAGAATTATCCCCGGCGCGCAAAATCCGCATTGGAATGAATTGTGTTCGATGAACGACTTTTGAAGCGGCGTCAATCCACTGTCCATAAGTCCTTCAAGCGTAATGATTTCCTGTCCGTCAACCTCGATTGCAAGCACGAGACAACTGCGAACAGTTTTTCTATTAATGATCACCGTGCATGTTCCGCAGTCGCCTTTATCACAGCCACACTTGGGACTTTTGACCCCGAGCTTATCCCGTAAAACTTCGAGAAGAACTTCGTTGGGATTGACTTCGAGTGCAATCGCTTCACTGTTTAAATTAAATTTGATTTCTTTTTTCACAATAATCTCCTATATTACACTCGTTCCGTATTCAAGACCGTTACCGTTCAATCGGCTGATCGCGGCGTTCAATCCTCTTTCAAACATCACCTTTGCCATGTGCATGCGATACTCTTTCGTTGCGCGCACGTCTGTGATCGGTTTGATTTCTTCTTCAATTAACTGCTTTGCTTTCTCGATCAGAGAAGGAACATTTTTTTGCCCGTTCAATATCTGTTCGACTATTTTCGCGCGAACCGGAATCGGTGCCACGGCTCCAAATGAAATCCTGTAACTACCATCGGATAATGCAAGAATGAGCACACTTACCTGAGCGAGGTCTTCACCGGCGTATCTACCCAATTTCACCCAGCATCCGGCGTGTTTCTCTTTGGGTAACGGTAGGGTAATTCCAGTAACAATCTCGCCTTTTTGCAGCGCGGTCTTGCGCGGGGCAACAAACCACTCGGCTGCTGGAATTCTTCTGTCACCAGTTTGTCCTGCCACTTGCACAGTTGCATCGTACGCCATTAGTAATGGACCGCTATCCATGCACGGCACAGCCGAGCAAATGTTGCCGACTACAGTTGCTCTATTTCTAATTCCGACCGACGCAACAGTTTTTGCCAGCTCGACAATGACGGGATACTTATCCCGTACAATATCGGACTCCATCAAATCGGCAAACGTTACACCAGCGCCTATGTGTAGCGCACCGGCGTTGAAGGATATTTTATTGAGTGCGTCAAGGCCTTTGATGTCGACGACAACTTCCGGCTGGATGACATTTTCTTTCAGCATGTCGACAAGATCGGTACCGCCGGCAAGGATTGCTGAATTCTTTGATTGTGTAAGAATCGTTAATGTCTCGCTCAGACTTTTTGGTTTTACGTAATCAAATGAATGAATTATTGGCACTGTGATTTCTCCGGTAATTTATTTTCCATTCGGTGGCAGAAATGCAACGATCCGGCACATTGCCGATTCCAATTCGATGCCTCTCAGCGGGAAGCAGCCGATCCAGCAGCGTTTGTTACTGAGCTTGTTGATATCGCCGCCAATATTTTCAGCATGAACTAATTTCTTTGGGAATAGCTTTAAATGCATCACTTGATAATATTCATCCTGCGGAAACATTTTATCCCATGAATTCACGTTGTACTTCCGTTTCAGGTTGGCTTCAGCTTCCACGAATTGGGCTGGATGCCATTGGCGAATAATTGTGTTCATCGGATGATCTGCGCTTCCGCAATCGACGCCGATCCATTTAATTTTCATTTCAAGCGCCCACTTGTGAAAGCCGGGTCCCGGTCCGGGGTGTTTTACGAAATATCTAATCTCATCAGAACCTTTCTGATCCCACGCGTAACGGTTGTAGCCGGTGTTGATTAGAAGAATGTCGCCTTTTTTTATCTCAACTTTCTTCATCAGCATTTCCGGAGTATATAAATCGTAGTCGCCGACTTCTTTCGAAATATCAACCACCACACCCTGACCGATCCACTCGCTCATCGGCACCTGACCGATCGAGCGACCAGAAGCGTGAAAGTGAATCTCGCCATCCATATGCGTTCCAACATGATTGCTTGTTGTGATGATTTGTCCGTTTGCACCTTGCCCCATGTGTGCGCCGGCAATTCGTTTGAAGTATTGAATCCCGAGCGGCATGTAGCTGGGCCACGGTGGAGTGTGAATACTCAACCGTTGGGTTAAATCATAAACTTTCACTTTGTCCATGAAGCTTAGAAATTCTTGAATCTTCATTTTACTTCTCCTTGATAGATTTAATTTGATTCGCTAAACCAATAATTGCTTCTTTGAACGGCTCCGCAGGTGCACTTAATACACCAGCGCCAACTTGTCCGATACCGGCTTTCTTATGTGCGACACCTGTATTAATAAAAGGAAGAATATTCTTTTCCACAACTTTGATAACATTGATTCCTGTCGGTGTGCCGCGAAAGTTGAGATACGGAATCTTGTAAATATTATTTTCCGCTTCTGTTATTTCGTACATCTTCAATGTGTAATTAATCGCGTCCTTCGTTGAGCCGCCGACAAATTGCACTATTGCCGGCGATGCAGCAATTGCAAATCCACCCAAACCACAAGTCTCAGTAATTGAACTATCGCCGATATCAGGATTCGCATCATTCTTTGTATAGCCGGTAAAGTATAATGCATCAGGAATAGGTGATGGTCCTGTAAACCAAGTATCTCCGGTTCCTGATAATTGAATTCCGAATTCCGTTCCATTCCTCGCCATTGCAACGACTATGCTCGAATACTCAATATCGCGTGCTGCATCAAGCGAGAGCTTCGATGCACCCATCGAGAGATTGAGAAAGAAATGATCGTTGCGATTTATGAAGTCAAGAACTTTTACAGCAGTGTCTTTATTATCAGTCGTCTTTATGATTTCGGGTGCGAGAGTTCTATATAATAGAGAAGTTGCTGCCCTATTTCTGTTATGAACTTCATCTCCCATCTGAAGCGCTTGCGCAATGATATTTTTCAAATCGATCTTACCAATGTTTTCGATTGCCTTCTTAAGCGATGGATATAAAACATTTTCAATCCATTTTAATCTCTCGATGACATCTGGAGAGAATGCGCCGTAACGGAGAACTTTTCCAAGTCCCTCGTTCATGGTACAGTACGCTTTGTTGCCGTATTCCTCGTTGAGCAGAATGAACACCGGCATAGATGAAGAAACGACACCTGCCATTGGTCCGACTGCCGAATGCTCATGACAGGGAGAGAATTCGATTTGACTCGATACCGCTACCTGCTCGGCTTTTTCGGGAGTATCGGCGATGCCTTCGTAGATCAGCGCACCGATAATGGCACCGCGCATCGGACCGCACATCTTATCCCACGTAACCGGTGGACCTGCAAGGAGGAGAAGATTTTTCTTCATGCCGGGAATTACATCTAAAGCTTTTCCCATCCCAACGAGAACTGGCTTGCTATTTAGGATTCTTTGCAGCGCTTCTTTGTTCGCTGTTTTGATTTTATCACTGTTCCTTTGAAGAATCTTCGACACATCAGCATCAACGGACAGCGGTGGTCTCCAATCTACTTGCACTGACTTCACGTTTTGTTTGTCAAGCGTTTCTTTGAACGATTTAAGTCCGACGTTGACGACTTTGAGTTCGGTTTGAAATAGGTTATTCACTTTACTTATTCTTCTTTTTCACGATATTGACCGCCATCATACTTGCCGCCGCATTTGATTCCATTACCTTCACACCTTCCGCTTCGAGTGCGGTGACTACTGCGGTTCGGTTCTGCGGGTCTTTGTCGGTGCCGGTTACAGAACAAATAATCGGCAGATACCTTTTTTGCTGCGTGGTAATTTTTTTCACCTCTTTTATTACCGGAATTATTTCCACCAGCGGATTCATGTTCGAGCCATAACCAAGAACGATGTCAAGAAGGATAACTACTGTTTCTGGATCTTCAGCTTCGGTAAGAATCCGTTTATTCCTTGTCGAGTAATCAATCATCGGGTGCGGCTTGCCCACGGTAAATTCATCGTCGCCTAAATCCAAGATTGTATGCATCTTGCTTTTCCACGAGTCCTGTAATTTTTTACTGCTGCCGAACGGAATATTGGAATACACTTCACCCAAAACATTTTGGCAAAGCAATTGTGCCTCGTCGCAGAACGTCCCGCCGCTGTACAATGCGCGGAGATATTTTTGAGCGGGAGAGAGTTTCGCCGCTTGTTCCTTTGCCGTTCTGATGATTTCAGTTTCACGCTTTTTCAATACATCGGCAACAGCAGAAGCATTTTCCTTTTTCGAGAGGGCGACCGAAAGCAACGCCGCTTCTTCCAACGTCAATGCTTGGTGGATATTGCTTCCCTTGAGAAGCTCAGGCGAAGCGCCGAGGAAAACACCGATGACCGGTTTCTGAATTCCGCGCGCGACTGAAATAATTTTTCCCACAACTTCCGGTGCCGGCGGTTTTGAAACTAGAAGGATAACATCCGTTTTTGTATCTTCGGCAAGTGCCTTGATTCCTTCAATGAACATTATGCCACCGACCGCTTTCTTCACGTCGCGACCACCTGTTCCAATTGCCTGAGAAATTCCACACTCAGCGTTCGAAATCAAACATGTAACTTCCTGTAAACAGGTACCTGATGCAGCAACAACACCGATGTTCCCACGATTGACAACGTTTGCAAATGCAAGGGGCACTCCATTTATGATTGCTGTTCCGCAATCTGGACCCATCACGAATAGATTTTTCT
>CAYGZC010000174.1:0-4317 GCA_964354225.1 uncultured Chlorobiaceae bacterium
TCAAAGAGAGTAAATTATCTACCACTGATACGATTGAGATCAAATTCCCTCAGATAACCGATGCATGGATTGTGAAAGGAGCGGTAACATCAACGTTGATAAATTTGGGATACACACTATTTTTTAAGAATGATTCTTTAAAACCCAAAATATATCAGTTTGACATCGTTAGTTATGAGAGCAACATCCAATATGATTCAATGTTTCGGGAAAGTATTTTTGGGGAAAAGAAATTAAAACGTACGATTTCTGTAAAATTAAGTATCCAAGCCACGAATAATAAAACCGGTGAAGTACTATTAAGTAAGTCATTAAATGAACATTCTTCTGATACTGTAGCTTTAGATGAAATTTCCAAATACGAGCTTGCGTCGTCAAAGAGCACACAAGGAGAGATTCCGGCTGAGAATATGCTCGATAGATTTATTGAGCCATTTGTTATAATAGGTGCCACTGGTGTGGCGGTATTTCTTTTTTTTCATATTCGCACACAATAAACATGAATGACAAATTAATTTCGTTTAAGAACAGGTATCTAATCATCGTCCTTGCGAGTGTATTTATATCGATATTATTTTCATCTTGCAGCTCATCCGATCTTACAAAAAGTTTATCAGCAGAAGATCGTTTCGAGCTTGGAAAAACGAAATTCGACGATGAGGATTATCTCGAAGCGATCAACGAGTTCGAAATTATAAAAATTCAATTCCCGGGAAGTGCTGTTGCCGACGATGCGCAGTATTATCTTGCCGAATGTCGGTCTAAGAAAGAAGAATATCTTCTTGCTGCAGTCGAATATCAGGAGCTAAAGAATAATATGCCCGCAAGCCCTCTGGTTCCGATGGCTCAATATAAAATTGGCTTATGCTATTATACACTTTCGCCTAAGTCTTCTCTTGATCAGCAGTACACTCGTCGTGCAATCGATGAATTCCAGGCATTCATTGAGTATTATCCGAAGGATGAAATGGTAACGGATGCATCTGCAAAAATCAAGGAACTAAACGAGCGATTGGCAAAGAAATTATATGACTCTGCTGAACTTTATGTTAAGCTTGAATATTATAAAGCTGCAACAATTTACTATAACAGTATCATTGAAAAATATCATGACACGAAATATGGTGAACTCGCATATATAGGGAAGGCAAAATCGTTCATTTCACGGAATAAGTTCGGTGATGCTAAAAAGGAAATCGATAAATTCATGGAGAAGTATCCGAACAGTGGACTGATAAAGGAAGCTGAAACGCTACAGCGTGAGATTGATGAGCGGCTAAGAAATGAACCGTCAACTGTCGGTGTAAAGAACTAATCAACAATTCTGCTGATACTCAAGAAGTCAACGAACAGAACGTATGAAAAAACATTATGTTAAGAATTCTCAGGTTGAGATGACACAGCTTGTTCTCCCAAACGACACGAATCAGCTTGGCAACTTACTTGGCGGCAGATTGATGGAATGGATGGATATTGCCGCAGCAATCTCAGCTCAACGTCATTCAAATCGGATTTGCGTAACAGCCGCAGTCGATGAGTTGGTATTTCATCACCCAATCCGACTTGGTGAGGTAGTAACCGTGAGAGCTTCAGTAAATCGAGCGTTTGGAACATCAATGGAAGTTGGAGTGAAAGTAATTGCAGAAAATCAGCTAACAAAAGACCGGAAAGTATCGAATACGGCATATCTCACCTTCGTTGCTGTTGATGATCATAATGCGCCAGTAAAAATTTCATCAATTTTTCCACAATCGGCTGATGAAAAACGCCGTTACAAAGAAGCACTCATTCGGCGTAATCTGCGATTAAAGCATCGGAAGAAATTTAAGAATTGATCATTGCTATTGGAGTGTACCGTTCGATAAACCTACAGTTATTTATTCCTACCGGGATAGTATTTCTCTTCATCTTTTTAAATTTTTCCGGTTATTCTATAGTCTTCGCTCAACGCTATTCGACAACATTTGGATTGGTGTCGGAGTTAAATGTTCCCCAAAACACTATAGGGTTGCTAACCGGTGATTTTAACGGGGATCGCATGATGGACCTAGCGACATATGGTGATTTACAATTTCGATTATACATTCAATTAAAAGATTCTCTCGCTTTTGAAGCAATAACATTTCCTATTTTAAGACCGATAATTGCCGGAGCCGCTGCGAAAGTCAATAATGATAATATCACAGACCTAATCTTCGTTTTGGAAAATCCCTTATCAGTTCAGGTTTATTTAGGAAAATCTAACGGTAAATTTTATCTTAAATGGGAGAAGGAGTTAGTTGAACCGTTTGAAAATATTTCAGTTGCTGACATAAACAGCGATCGAAAAAATGATATTATATTCTACGGTAAAAAGGAACTTGGCGCAACAGTTTATTTGGGTAATGGCAATGGAACATTTCAACAGAATATTACCATTTTATCAGAATATTCATTCAGTACTATTCTTATTTCAAGTGTGCATAATAATGGATTCAAAGACATTATTGCAAGCAATTGGATTTCGAACGAGATATTGGTTTTCTCCGGTTTTGGTAAGCTTAAATTCAGCGAACCGTCGGTTCTCCAGTGTCAAGGTGAGCCGGAAATATTTGCAGCATCATTTCTTGATTCCGATAGTAATCTCGACTTGATTGCTGGATTTCTGGATCAACAAAAATGTCAGACTTATTTAGGCGACGGTTTTGGTGGATTTCAAGAATACCAAACCTTACAGTGTAAAAATCCGTTTATGAGAATGGGTGTATCGGATGTAAATGGTGATGGTAAAGACGATCTACTCGGATTGATTAAGACGAGTAATTGTTTAACTGTGAAACTCAACAATGGAAAAGGATTTTTTCAAGAAGATATTCCTTTTTATGCAGGGAAGTCACCAAAGGATTTTGTACTTTTTCGTCATGCTAATACAAATATCTATAATGCTGTAATACTTGATACGAACTTGGCACGTATTCGCATTCTTTACAGTGCAAATGTCGTTGGAAATAATTCAATGGAAAGAAAATATTGTGTTAGTGAGAAACCGGGTGGTACCGTAACAGCTGATATAAATCGAGATGGGTGGGATGATATCCTTGTCGCAAACACAAGATCGAATAATTTATCTGTTTTCATGAATGAAGGTAAAGGAAAATTTACGGGACAATTATCCTTTAACATCACAGAGTCACCAAGTATTATGAAATATTTTCAGAAGGATGATACAACTGCGATTATTCTATCGACAAGCCCGAAATCCGATAGAATATCTGTTGTCGAATTGAATTCTATTACGTATTCACACACTGCATACACCCTGCCGACCGAGGGCACACCCGACGTTCTCAATGTAAATTTTGATAATCTAACACATAATCCTCAAATCTATGCAACCGAGCGAGATAGGAAAAATCGACAAACTACGATAATTAAATTTGAAAAGATTAGTGGGAGTCGTTTCCTTGAAAGATATTATACCTTGGATCCATCTTATACTCCTATCCTTGCTACTGCTATGGTAAAGTACACAGATGGTCAACAACGATTAGTATTTGTTACATATAATAAAAATCAAAAGAAGGAACAGGTATTTCAGACAAAAATTCTTCCGACAGAACATTTAACATCGGTTAAGCTCGTTAACTCTTTCGATGGATTAGAAACTGTTTCCTCGCTTTTGTGGTTTACCGATGCTGATAATGATGAGGTCGATGATATAATCCTAAGCTTAGATGAACCTGAAAACAAGCTGTACATTTCAATAGGGCAGAGTGATTCTACATTTGCTCCATTTAAATGTATCAACGAGAATAGACCAATCCAAATATCCTCAATTGACCGATTAAAAATTTACGACGTGAATAATGATAATAAATCTGATATAATTTTTGAAGATGACATCAGGAAAACAATTCAAATATGTTATGGTAAAGGCAACGGTATTTTTTCTCAGCCGCTCCGACTGATAAATTCGGGCTATATCGGTGGGTTTGATTTAAGTGATCTTGATAATGATTCTCATCTTGAAATTGTTATGACTGATCCCTTGAATGGTATAGTCAAGATTATTCCATTGAGGGAATAAAAAACCAAGATGATACAAGTGATTAAATTTCTCGGTAGAACCTATGTAACTCTTGCGTTACTTGTTGTTTGGTCATATATCCTATTCTCACAAGAGACTTTGCCTCTTCAACATCTTGAGCAACTTGTTCAATCTGCAGAACGATTGCATGGGGTAACTCAGAGTGATAAGACTAATTCATTCGATGCGCACAGAGGAAAGTGTGGACTATGGCTCTCATTTGAAATCGCACAAAACTGGAAATATTTTTC
>CAYGZC010000175.1:0-23111 GCA_964354225.1 uncultured Chlorobiaceae bacterium
CAGCTTACTCAGCGGCAGCGGGATGCAGTCGGCATGATTCATCAAGCATCGAATAGAATAAACCATTTCGTCAATTCTTTCCTCGATATTGCCAAAATGGAAGCTGGCTTGATGAAGTTTAATTTCCAATTACTTGATTTAGTTGAATTGGTTACTCCTCTTATTCAAGAAGCGCAATTGATTGCCCAAATGCGTCAGATCGTTCTTTTGTCTCACGCTGATCCTATCCTTCCCATGATGCTCGATAAGGAGAGGATAAGTCAGGCAGTCAGCAATCTTCTTTCAAATGCTCTAAAGTACACACCCGATAATGGTAAGATCACGGTCAACATTACTAAACTTTCAGCTGGGATTGCGGAAGGTATCAAAGAAAGTGAATCTGTGAACATTGAGGTTCAGGATTCTGGTGTTGGAATCCCGGAAGCTGATCTTGATAAATTGTTTAACAAATTCTATCAGGCAAAAAATGTTCCGTTAGTAAATGAAAAAGGTTCAGGATTGGGTTTGGCACTGGTGAAGCTTGTAGCTGAAGCTCATGGTGGGAAGGTAGGTGTGAAAAGTCAGGTAAGTGTTGGCTCAACATTCTCCATTATACTTCCCATTAAAACGTGATATGGTGGAAATAATTATTCAGCCTCATACGCGGGCATATCTTGATAAAGTCGAAAAATTTGCATCTCGAAAATTCAAATATTATTCAGATATTGCATTACTGATGGAATTATCAAATGACGAGGCAAAGAAAGCTTCATTTGATGAGTTAACTTTCTTAAGTAAATTTGTATCAAATGCACATTCAATTTTACAGCGCGTCAGCGGCGGCAGCACTGAAGCGCTAAAACTCTCCGATGAGTTTCAGAAGAATCTTAAAAAATCGATTGAACTTTTTCGGAAGATAATCAATGATACTGCAGATCTGACGAAGGAAGATTTCAAGAATAGATTTCTTTCCGTCTCTCGTGATAATTTACCCAATCTGCTATCGTTGCTCTATGAGCTGAGCTGGATTAAAAATTATGCGCTTGACACAAAAGAGATTTCATAATCTATAACAAAACGAATAGTGGAAACTAAACTTACAAAAATATTGCTGGTCGTGTTAGTGATTTCGGGAATTGTGTGGCTCGGTGGTGTTAATATTCGGGCAATGGTTAGTTTTGATTTATTGCAAACCAGCACACTTGATTTTAAACCAAACATACATCCATACGTTGAGCGAGCAGTATTTGGTTTGGTAGGTCAAAGTTCAATGGTGGTGAATATTGCTTACACAATCGTCTGGCTTGCTGGTATTATCTATCTTAAAACAACGAAACTTTCGTTTCGTGAACATGGGTGGCTGATGATGAGTGCAATATTATTTTACATGTTCACTCCTGTTGAAATCTACACGATGATACTCGATTTCAAGATGTGGTATCTCGATTATATTGGATCGAACGACCTTGTTGAATTTCGAAAGTTATTTATCCATCGCCTTGCGGCTCTCTCTGGTGTGCCTTTGATCGCACTTCTTTGTTATTATTCAATAATCGTTATAGTTCTTCTCCGACCCCTTCGTCATAAACCGTCTCCCGCTAAAACAGAATGATCCATAAATCAATTCTAAAAGAACATCTTTGCTTGATAATTATCTGCCTGTTGTTTCTACTTGCTGGTATTCTACGTCTTAACGATCTCTGTCTGCTCAATCCGGATAGCAGTCGTTATCTTATTTGGGGTAATTCAATAGCTCGCGGAGAAGGATTTGTTGATAATACTCAACCAGAACCAGACAAGTTTGTAATCCACGCACCATTGTATCCAATTTTAATTGCTCCGGTTGAGTTTTTATTTCCTCTATCTATTAATGCAGTGAAGATGTGGACAGTTTTGTGGGGAGTTTTAGCCATTGTGTTTTTTTACTTTTGGATAGCTCGTAATGTTAGTAAGCTCGCAGCCCTTGCCGGTACAATTGTTCTGGTCTGTAATCCCTTGATGCTTATTTATTCTTCAGAGGTATTATCGGATGCTCCTTTTATTGCCATTATTCTTTTAGTACTTCTGATTTCAGAGAAATATTTAACAGTCGGATTGACACCTTTTCGTATAATTGCATTAATCTCGTCGATTGCTGCAGTTGCTTTATTGCGAGAGGTAGGAATATCTCTCATCCTCGCTGCAGTTGTGTTTTATCTTTTTGTTAGGCAGCGAATGATTGTCGGGTTTATTATACTTGTTGCTGGTGGATTGTTTGGGCTTTGGTATCTGCGGAATCATATATGGATCGGTCAGCTTGCGCCATCACAAGAAGGAAATCTGGTCCTTTATACCCAGCACTATTTCACACAACCCGATTCACCGTTAATAAACGAGCTTGCCCTGAGGATGTGGGAACGGCTGCATGAATATTTTTTCCAGATTGCCGGAATGCTAATATATCCTCTCTTTGTGTCCCAACAATTCAAATTAAATGTCGATCCGTCACAGTTTCATCAATTAGTTAATATTGTGATGACTTCGTTCGGGAAGTTTATCATTTTGATCTTGACGATTCCAATGATCTTATTTGGGATATATCTTGATATAAAGAAATCCAAAGTTAGCGTGTTACGCATACTTTTCGGGGCTTTCTATCTCATATTAGTTCTCCTTTATCCAGCTCATGATATAAGATTTCTACTTCCGCTGCTGCCATTTCTAATTTATTATTGCATACTTTCTATCCGGTGGGGTGTAAGTAAAATGCAAATCTCCGAAAAGTATTCATCCCCAAAGTATATTGTTATTGGATTGCTATTTCTGATGCTTCCAAATCTCAGCGGTATCTACGAGATTCTTAAAATTAACACAGCGTATCGGGAGTCGCCTGTGAAATATTATGAGCGTCTGCGTCGGCTGCCAACTTATCCATTAATGTTTACTCAGCCGTGGTCATTGATGGGTAAATGGATTTGTGAAAATCTTCCTGATAGCGTCGTCATAGCTAGTCCTTCCAAGGAACTTGCAACTGTGGTAGGTAATCGTAAAGTACTCGAACTTGATCAGAGTTCGGTATTACCAACTTTCGAGACGCTGCTGCGTGATAATCATGTCGGTTATATTCTTACCACAATCCGGAGGGAAGGTTTCAATGTGTTTGAATTCTTCATGTTAGAATCAAAAAGGTTTCACTTTGACTCTGTGTATAAGGTTGCAAATCTTCATCTCCTACGGGTGAGATCGAAACTGAGAGAATATCTTCCGACAGACACATCGCCACCATCAATAACTGATACGTTAAAGACAGCGTACCTACTGCGGAAGGGGAGATCGGAGTTGCTCGCTGAACGATATGAATCTGCGGCACAAACATTCAAAAAAGCCCTGGCAGCCGATTCGACACTTCCAGAAATATATTATCAAACAATCATTGCCTATTCCATGATGGGTGATTCAACAGCGGCTAAGTTTTATTTTCAAAAACTTTTTACCCTGCCGCAGGCACTTGGGTATGTTGGCAATGCACGTATGCAGTTACAGGCGATGCAGATGCTCGCTAAGGCACAATCAGAATCATTCCCTGCAAGTAAGGCTGTTGGTTCATTTAATGTTGCTTCACTTTATTGGAAATTAGGATATTATAAACGTGCCGCCAGCGTGATGAACCTAATGCTCGATATTGATACGACTTATTTTATCGGTTTGCTTTGGGGGATGCATTTCAATCTTCAGAACGGTGATACGGCAATGGCGAAAAAATATTTAGCAATCCTTGAGAATATCGAAAAAGGTAATCCTGTGGTGAATACTTTCATAAACATCATGACGTTAGGCGATTCTCTTAGTAGGATTCAATCATCGAATGACAAAAGCAGGCTGCATTATGAGATCGGTGTCTTCTATAAAAAAATCGAACTGAATGAGGAGGCACTCGATGAAGCAGAAAAAGCATTGAGAGATAATACTAAAAATATTGATGCATATCTGTTAATGGCTCAGATGTTCGAGCGAAAATCGAATCTTCGGATGGCTGAAAGGTATTATCGCCAAGTAATATCTCAAGAATCACAAAATATGATTGCAGCGGCAAAACTTGATTCAATCTCTCATGTATTATTAAAACGATGAAGTAATTACCGCATCATCAAATCTTTCGGAAGGTGTATGTTAGAATCTTAGATTATTGTCAAACTATAGAATCAAAAAAATTTCCACGAGAGATTGAGTTGATTTTATATCGAGAAATCATTATCCTTGATAGCAAACAAAGAATGTTTTATTTGACAATCTATTTGAATTTAAATGAATTACACTCAACTCATTGGTGACTTAGAGGAGCTTGCACGTCAGTTGAATCTAGACATCCGTTACGAAAAAGGTGATTTCGAAGGAGGTTATTGTATCCTTAAAGATCAAAAAGTATTGGTAGTCAATAAGCGGCTGCTTGATTCGCGTAAGGCAGTTGCCTTAGCTTTGGCGCTTTCAGAATTCGGGATAGACCTTGTATTCATCAAACCCAATCTTCGTGCCTTCATAGAAGATGAAGTTGCAAAATTAGTCAAGGTGAAATAATTTTGTATGATTAAAGCTGTAATATTCGATCTTGATAATACGCTTGTTGATTTCATGGCAATGAAGCGTCAAGCGATAGATGCAGCTATTAATGCAATGATAGATGCCGGTTTGAATTTATCTCAGGATGAAGTGAAGGCGCGCATCGATGCAATCTATAAAGAGCGAGGCATTGAATTTCAAAATGTTTTCGATCAGCTTTTGTACGATGTTTTCAATAAAGTTGATTTTAAAATATTATCAGCCGGAATTATCTCGTACCGGCGTGCCCGTGAAGCAGCGCTTGTTCCTTATCCGCATGTTTACCTGACGCTGATGGAATTGCTAAAAAGGGGATTGAAGCTCGCTGTAGTATCCGACGCTCCTGCGCGCGAAGCATGGCTGCGATTGTGTTATTTAAATTTTCATCATATTTTCCATGCAGTTGTTACTTTTGAGGATACAGGTGAACGCAAACCAAAGCCGGGCCCTTTTCGCAAAGCACTTGAACTTCTTGATATCAAACCGAAAGAAGCTTTGATGGTGGGAGATTGGGCAGAGCGGGATATGATCGGTGCAGCGAATATCGGCATGAAAACAGTCTTTGCACGATATGGAGATACATTCGGGACGATAGAGACCCATGCTGATTACGAGATCAGCGACGTCAAAGACCTGATAAAAATTGTTGAGAAAGAAAACACGGGAGTAAAATCTTCACATGGTTGAAGGCATTGGCGTAGATGTTGTTGAAGTCCAGCGTTTTCAGCGGGCAATCAACTCGTGTGGTGATGTTCTCCTCAAGAAGATTTTTACTGAGAAGGAACTTGCGTATGCCGGCTCGAAAATAAATCAAGCCCAGCATTTTGCCGCACGTTTTGCGGTGAAAGAAGCTGTAGTAAAAGCTTTAGGTAAAGGTTGGAGCGGCGGATTCAGATGGAAAGATGTTGAAGTAGAAAATGATACGGCGGGAAAACCATCCGTTATGCTGCATGGTCATATGGAAACAGTTTTGAAGAAAAAGTATGTGCACGTCTCGATCTCCCATTCAGAAAATGTTGTGGTCGCTTTCGCGATTATTGAGGGTTAGTTTTGATTTTAATAATTTTTTCCATGAGTCAACGATACCTTTTTATCTAGATTTTTCTTGATTCAATTTGATTATTTGACATTGGAATAAAAGTATTGTACCTTGCATTGTAAATATAAATTAAAAAACAGAAGTAACGACATTTAACATAGGAGGTGTTATGAAATACAGAACATTCTTTTCCGCAGTTGCTCTTTTTTCCTGCATACTGTTTTGCAGTTTTGTGATACCGCAAAAGGAAAGTAAAACTCAAAAACAGGATACAGCTAACCTAAAATATCAAAAGTCGCACCAAGCTTACCAGCGGTATTTGGACTCGCTGGACATTGAATTTAGAAAATTGCCTCCACATATGCGAAAGTTAGAAGGTGCTCTGCGCGATCTCCTCAAGGAGATGAAAGTGGCTGGCATCACCAAGGAAAATGTCATTACACAGAACGTCCACAAACGATTCTCCAAGAATCATATGTACGTTGATTCACTTGGGAGAATCCAAGTTGGGATTACGTTTAAAACAATCGAGAGAACACTTTTCGATAAGTTGATTAGCTCGAATTCAAGGATTTTGGGAGTAGTGTATACATTCAACCGAGAACACGACCAAGCGTTTATTAAAGAATTAAAGATCCGGCGTATCTCGGTTGACGGTTTTAGGACTGGACGTAATTACTTGGAAGCATATGTGCCATTTGAATCAATCGAGGAGATTGCAAAACTGCCAACTGTCAGACTGATAAAGGTACAATTCATTATGAACTCGAATGTGGGTCAAGTTACGACCAAAGGAGACACGATTCACTTAGCAGAAAAGGCGAGAGACCATTTTTATCTTGACGGTTCAGGTATTAAGGTAGGTGTAATCTCGCGCGGCATCAGTAACTGGCAGGTTGATACAACATCGAATGATTTGCCGAGGATGTTTACGTATCTTGCCAACACTAATCCTGTTAATCCCCCCGGGAATGAAGGTACAGCGATATGTGAGATTGTTCACGACATCGCTCCAGGTTCTTCCATAATATACTCCGACGCTGGAACGGGAATGATTCCTATGAGGGGCAATATCGATTCGCTCAAAAACTGAGGCTGCAAAATAATCGTTGACGACATTATTTTCACTTATGATGAAGCCCCCTTCGAGGACGATATTCTTGCGCAAAAAGTGAACTCCGTTGTAGCTAATGTTATCATTTATCTTTCTTCAGCTACTAACTATGGCGATAAAACGTATGACGAACTTTATGCCCCAGATGTGAATGGTTACCAGTATTTTTCATTTCCGGAAATACAAAATTATTTTACAGTTCCAAAAGGCGCAACACTGAGTGCCTTTTTACACTGGTCTGAATCTTTCTTCTTAGATGCTCAGAAAGATTACAAACTTACAGCAATCAGAGTTGATAACGGATCAGGGCTTCCGGGGACAGACAATCGTCAGGATTTAGATTACCTTTATCCTCAAGAAAAAATCGAGTGGACGAACAATACCGGTCAAAACCAATTGATATATTTTCAGATCCGTGGTCCTGGTCAAGGGCTTGACCAAGGTCGTGAATTAAAAATGAGAGTATACACTGATTCAGCCTCCGGTCAAATTCTCTATCCAACTAATTATGGTGGCATAGCAGGACACGCAGCGGCAGAATCATGTCTCTCCGTCGCAGCAGTGAACGCTGATAACATTGGAGTCGTAGCGTCATACAGTTCTCCGGGACCTACACCGATCTACACATTCAATCCCGATGGTACTGTGCAGAGTATTGTGAACCGGTCTACACCAAGCTTTTCCGGTGTGGACAAGGTGCAGACGAGAGTCGGTCAGGCAGGATGGTTTCCAGTTAATCCCTTCACCGGCACGTCTGCCTCGGCTCCTCATATTGCAGGAGTTGTAGCACTCATGCTCCAGGTTAATCCCAATCTCAGTTGGGCGCAAATAAAAAGCAACTTACAAAGTACAGCTACCCTCGTTACAGGTTCAGGTGGTGCTGGTCTCGTCAACGCTTTCGAGGCAGTGTACTCATCTGTCAGAACTGTGAGCGACACGACATTTAGTACAAATATCACACTGAACAGTTACGTTCGTTTTCTCGGGACGACCACAATTCAACCTGGTATCGTACTTGAAATTCCTCAAAACAAAACGATGGCAATTGAAGGAAGACTCGTTATGGGCAGTATTCAATCGAAGTTGAATGTAAGAGGAACACTCATTATGCGGAACTTCACGCAGTATCATGGCACACTGATCTCTCGACCGTTTGGTGGAAGAGTATTCAGCGACGGTTCAGTTATTCATCAAGAACTGGTGCCGAAGAATACACCGACTATGCTGCAGGGAATTCAAAATTCTCAACTGCTCGTATACGGCCTGTATCAGATCAATGAAGGAAAGACTGATAGCGTAGTGGATAACAGTTCAGTGATTGTTGACTCAGGAGGGATTTTAAATTTACTAACGAACAGCGAGCTCGCCATTCAGAGTACGTGCTCTCTCCGGGTGAAGGGTAATGGTATCGTGAAGATTCCATCGGGGGCGAAACTTAATTGCACTGGCACACTCATCGTCGATCAGGGTGGAACGATACAAGTCGGCAAGGGCGGGATTCTGCAGATCAACGGCGGTGGACAGATGCAAATGTTGGCTGGTGGCAATGGAAGTATTACAGTCGACAGCAGCGGTCAAGTCATCTGCTATGGGACAATAAGCGCAAGCGATACACTCTATATGAAGAAAAGTGGCATTGTGCAAATCCAGAGCGGAGGTCAACTATCGCTAAACAGCGGTGGTGTTGTCATCCTTGATACGAGTGCACAGTTAACTGATTATGGTACAGTCACCGTAAACAATGGTGGTATCATCGATGCGCGCAAAAGCGTTAACATAATTATACAGAACAGCGGAACGCTTCGAACCAATCAAGGTGGGCTTATCAACACGGTCATGTCCGGTGGTATAGATTGCTACGGTACACTCTCGACCAACAGCACAATCAACTCCGATGGATTGATTACGATAAGGAGCGGTGGAAAACTAAAAGCGGACTCTTCTTCGTTTTTTCGCATGGGTTATAATGGCTATGTCAACATTTACGGATCGATTGTTGCACGAGGTACTGCAACAAAGAAAATATTATTTACCTCGTCTAATCCGAATCCAACAAAAGGTGCTTGGAATCGTATCTACCTACTCGGTGGGCCCGATACATTGAAAAACTGTGACATCAAGTATGCACGCTATGGTTTGTATATCAGCAACTCTTCAACAGACATCATAGATAGTTGTACTGTCGATAGCTCCCAATACTATGGAATTATTCTTGACACAGATAATGGTACAAATAAAATTCTGAATACGACTATCACAAACAACTCATCTGGATTGTTAGTAACAAGTTCAAAAGCTTCAATTATTCAGTCGTCAATAAAAAATAATGCGAGCAATGGAATATTTATATTATTATCAAAACCGTATATAAGCAAATCACGAATACAGAGCAATGGAGCCAATGGACTTCTTGTCTCTGGAAGCACAGCAATGCCATTTTTTAGTCCCGATGGTATCGACAGCGGTAAGAACACATTGAAATTAAATGGTATTTCTAATGGTTTATCCCAATTGAATATTGGCGACGGTGGGAACGCTTACCTTGGTGAGCTTGTATCTTATTCATCATGTATATGCGAACAACAATCCAACACACCTGTTCTATCAGGTATTCAGGGAACAGGTTGTCCAGAAGGATGCCATTTGGAAACAAGATATGAAAAGCGTGCTGGTTATAACAACCTATATACGACATCAACATCGAGCGGTGCTCTTGTTAATAATAATACAAGCAAATTAGTGAAGGCTCGTTACAATTACTGGTATACAACGAGTCAAAATTCCATAGTTGGACCCGTTGATAGTACATGGCAACTGACGGATTCTATTTACACCCCAGCCAGAGCAATTCCAATTATTGTTGAACAAGAGATGTCGCCTGTTCTTAATTCTGCCACCGTTACGAAATCTGAGCCGACACCAGAAGATATCGTGTATTGGCTTAAGTCTTTGCGGAAGACAGTCGAAGAAAAACCTGATGATGCATTACTCGCTCTTCATCTTTTATCAGCTTTTGTTGGACCAGGTGGTAATTATCCTGATGCGATTGATACAACTTGGGATGATTTTCTCTCAAGCATTGAAACATCAAGCCCTTCAATGCAGTTAAGAGTACTCGCCACAGCGTACAAGGTTGAAGCCAAGATGTATCAGCATAAATACTCGGATGCAATTTCTCTTTCAAATCTGTATCTTCAGAATAATAAAATCAACGATCACTTCTGGTTATATTTTCAAGCACAAAAATTGTTATCCTATTTAGGTTTGGGAAAAAGAACTGATGCGGGAGCGATTTTACAGATAGTTCAGCGTGCCGCTCAAAACGGAAGATATAATCCTTCTACACTTGAAACTTTGAATATGCTTGTGAACAATCATCCGATAAATACAAGTAATGATTCTCCATCAAATGAAGAAATGCCGCCGCAATTACAGCAAACGATTTCTCAAATCCCAACATCATTTGATCTTGATCAAAATTATCCTAATCCGTTCAATCCAGTTACAACCATCAAATATGCTCTCCCCGAAGATTCAAAAGTCACAATAAAAATCTACAATATTCTCGGTCAAGTAGTTAGTTCACTTGTAGATGAGTATCAGAGTATTGGAGTTAAAACAGTGAGCTTTGATGCAGGGGAACTACCAAGCGGTGTTTATTTCTACCATTTTCAAACAAACAAATTCACGGCAGTGAAAAAGATGTTGCTTATTCAGTAACATTTTAAAAAAATAATACTATTCTTCAATCCAGTACTAGTACATCTGGGTGCTTTACATTTTGCCTTTCGTAAGAAAATTCCTTATTTTTATATTGCAATATCGATGAATATCACATTCAAAGGACAAGCTTCATGAAACAGCTGGGTATAAAGAAACTGTACTATTCGATAAGCGAGGTAAGCAAAATTACCGATCTTGAACAGTACGTGCTGCGATACTGGGAAACAGAGTTCGAGTCGCTCCAGCCGGCTAAGAATCGTGCAGGCAATCGGATTTATACGAATCGCGACATCAAACTTATCTTGTACATAAAGAAGTTACTCCGCGAAGAACGCTACACCATCGAAGGAGCAAAGCAGGTGCTGGTATCATACATGCCGGATGCTGAAACCGGAGCGCAGTTGGAACTTATACCCGAAGCTTCCGCACCTGGTGGTGTACAAACACCAGCACAGTCTCCGAAAGTACCAGAGAACCGGCTGCGAAATGATTTGGTAGATGTAAAAAAGTTTCTTGAAGAGTTACTTGTGAAGTTGACTTAAACTTTTTTTCGTGGAAGTGTAGTAGAAATAAGACGAGTAGAATAGACTAAGAGAACATAATAGTAGTGAATCTCGGTTGACTAAAGGTAGTAGACCATGGGTGCTGGAGTATAAAGAAGAATATACAACTCGGAGTGAAGCAGTACGACGCGAACGATATTTGAAATCACCGGCGGGGTGGAAAGAACTAACAGAAATATATTTAAACAATCCTCGGAACGTGGCGCAGTTCCAATTTGAAAGAATTTATCAAGCGCAGCGAAGATAAATTCTAATTCAAATTGAGAATCCCGCCGAAGGCGGGACATGACGAGTGATCTTTTAAATATTTTAGTATATTCGGAACGTGGCGCAGCCCGGCTAGCGCACTTGCTTGGGGTGCAAGGGGTCGCGGGTTCAAATCCCGCCGTTCCGACAAAGAAGCCATTCGATCTGGATGGCTTTTTTTTGTTACCTAAGATTGTATTCTTTAACGAACCAATCAATCCTTAATTGAAGAATAAATTTACACCATTGCTACTCAACCGATTTTTTTGTATTTTTATCAGGAAATAAATTCAAGCATATTCCAAAGATTCAATGGAAATGATAAAAATCGGGGAAATAAAAATAGGAGGGGGCAATCCGCTTGTGCTCATTGCCGGACCATGTGTGGTAGAGGGTCGTGAAATAACTCTTCGCACAGCCCAACGCATCCAGAGGATTGCAAAAAAACATAACGTTCCTTTCATTTTTAAATCATCATACAAAAAAGCGAACCGAACAAGCGGTAAATCGTTTTCAACCCTTGGGATGGATGAAGCGCTTGCAATTCTTTTGGAAGTAAAGCAAGAACTTGGTGTTCCAATACTCACTGATATACATACTGAAGCAGAAGTTGCAGCCGTCGCGGAAGTTGCAGATATTTTGCAGATTCCCGCTTTTCTATGTCGGCAAACCGAGCTTCTTCACGCTGCCGGCAAATCGGGTAAAGTTATTAATATCAAGAAAGGTCAGTTTATGGCGCCGGAGGATATGCGTCATCCGGCACATAAAGTGGAGATGACGGGAAATAAAAAAGTCATGCTCACCGAGCGAGGCGCAACATTCGGTTACCATAACCTCGTTGTGGATATGAGATCGTTGGTAGTTATGCGGGAACTTGGTTACCCAATAATTTTAGATGCAACACATTCGGTGCAGTTACCGGGCGGTGCTAAGAAAGAAACCGGCGGTCAACCGGAATTTATTTTTCCAATCGCTCGCGCTGGCGTCGCCGTGGGAATAGATGGGTTATTTATCGAGACACATCCGAATCCAAAACGCGCGCTGAGTGATTCAGCAAGCCAGCTCAAGTTAGATTTTCTTGATGCTTTACTCAATCAGGTTATTCCGATAGATAAAATTGTAAAGGGAAAATTTGTCAGATAAAAAGAAGTCACTCGCAGGGTTACACAACAAACTCAAGCGCATCCGAATGATAGTACTTGATGTGGATGGTGTATTAACCGATGGATCGATCATTTATGGATCCGATGGCACAGAATATAAACGTTTCCATGTCCACGATGGATATGGAATTTTTCGCGCGCGGGAGTTTGGATTGCGGTTTGCAATAATTTCCGGACGGACATCGAAAGTCACAACCCTCCGTGCAAAACGACTTGAGATCGTTGACGTTCATCAAGGAAATAACGATAAAGTATCGGTCTTCGACAAGCTAAAAAACAAATACAAACTCCAGTACAAAGAGGTTTGTTTTATTGGTGATGATGAGTTTGATCTTCCATTACTGCGGAAAGTGGGATTAAGTGTTGCACCATCCGATGCAATTGAAGCAGTTAGACATGATGTTGATTATGTGACAAAAGCCGCAGGTGGTCGTGGTGCCGTTCGTGAAGTTATCGATGCAATCTTAAATGCAAAGAAGTTGATTTAAAAGGTATGGATATGAAAGACAAAAAAACCATCATTGAAAAAGGAAAGAAAGTCATCCGGGTTGAGGCAGACGCAGTTGCAGCTTTGGAATCGCGCATCGATGAGAATTTTGCAAAAGCAGTTGAGACGATTTTCAATTCCAAGGGTAGAGTTATCATAACAGGGATGGGGAAATCAGGCATTGTTGCAAGGAAAATTGTTGCAACATTGAACTCCACTGGTACACCTGCAATGTTTCTTCATCCTTCAGATGCGGTGCACGGTGATTTTGGTATGGTTCGGAAAGACGATGTTGTCATCTGTATATCAAAGAGTGGAGATACTGCTGAACTAAATCAATTGCTTCCGCTATTCAAGCGTATTGAAGTACCGATAATCAGCATGGTGGGGAATTTAAATTCCAAGCTCACTCAGGAATCGAATGTAATACTTGATATAAGTGTAAAGGAAGAAGCATGTCCATACGATTTAGCTCCGACGTCATCCACTACTGCAACACTCGCTATGGGTGATGCACTCGCAATGGCGCTGCTCGATAGAAGAAACTTTACTCTAGAGGAGTTTGCAATGTACCATCCTGGCGGAATTCTCGGCAAGCGGCTTCTTCTCAAAATTGAGGAGTTGATGATTACTGGTGATGCAGTTCCAAAAGTGAAGCAAAAAGTACCGATGCGTGATGCCATATTAGAGATGACATCTAAACGGCTCGGGGCAACATGTGTAATTGATGATAACGGGAAGCTTGTGGGCATTATTACAGATGGCGACTTACGACGCTTGCTGCAGAAAACGATGGACCTGACAAATCTAAACGCTGAGATGATGATGACAAAACATCCCAAGACGATTTTTAAAGATATGCTTGCGGCGGTTGCATTACAAGAAATGGAAGCACATAAAATTACTCAGTTGATTGTTGTTAACGAATTACATCAACCCATTGGGATGATTCATCTCCACGAATTGGTAGCGGCTGGACTTGGCGGGGAAACCCAGTAAACAATGCAAAAATAAAAAGGTAATGTCGACTCGCTATTTCATGCTCATCGCTGTTTGTTCTTTGCTTGTTTTCGGTTGTGAAGGAAAAATAAAACCATCTGTTTCTTCTTTGGGATTGGGGCAGGAGATACCTTCACAGGAAAGTTGGAATGCTTCGATTGCATTCACCGATTCGGGCAGGAAAACAGGTATTCTCCACGCCGGACATATTTTGGTTTTCTCAGAAAAAAAAATTACACGCCTAGATTCCAATATAACAATTGATTTTTATGATGAGAATGAAAAACACACGTCTGTCCTTACAGCAAGGCGTGGGCTGGTGAACGATGTGACACATGATTTTGAGGCACACGAAAACGTTCTTGTTGTATCTGACAGCGGTACAACCCTTGCAACACAAGAGTTATATTGGACGAACGCTACGCAAAAAATTCACACACCTGCCTACGTTGAAATCACTTCACCCACCGAACAAATTCAGGGACATGGTTTGGTGTCCGACAAGAGCTTGAAGGATTATACAATCATCAAAGTAACCGGTAAAGCTAAGACGAATGAAAAGAAATAACAGGGACCATTCTGTTTGAAAACAAACATCCTCATCCAGCTTATTTTAATATCTATTTTTTCAGTTTCGCTTAATGCTCAGCAAAAAAGTGACGATATTATACTTGAGTATGCTGATAGTCTTCGTGGATTAACGATTGATGGAGAAAATGCCCGTGCGTTGATTGGGAATGTGCGGATGAGACATGGTAAAACGAAAATCACTTGCGCGAAAGCTATCCAGTATTATACCAGCAAGAAAGTTCAGATGGAAGGAGTTGTGGAAGTCAATGACGATACCATGAGATTAGTCGGAATGCGGGGGATGTATTACGCCGATAGCAGAATTGCTGAAGCTTTTGACCGTGTTCTACTTGAAGAGCCGGGGACAATCTTGCGCGCAGGTTATGGAAAATATTTTATGAATGAAAAGAGAGCATATTTCAAAACAAATGTGTACGTTGAAGACTCGACATCGGTATTAACTTCAGACGAGCTGACATATTTTCGGGATGATGAAAAATCGATTGCCGATGGGAATGTGAAAATTGTTAACGCTAAAAACGGTATCACGATCTTTGGCAACCATTTCGAAAATTATAAGAAAGAAAAGTATAGCAAGGTCACTGAGCAGCCAAAGCTGATTCAAATTGATACGGATCCAAAAGGTAAGCATGATACTTTAGTTGTAACTGCAATCAAGCTTGAATCATATCAGGATACAGTTGAACGACTCATTGCCACTGATAGTGTAAGAATAATTCGGAACGATCTTGCCGCTGAATCGGGTGTTTGTATTTATTATACTGACCTTGACAGCATCGTTTTGCAGCGATCACCTTTTATCTGGTATGCTTCAGATAAGCATGATGATAATCAGGTTTCCGGAGATACTATTTATATCAAGCTCAAGAAGCGCCGGCTTGAGACCGTGTACGTTCGGGAGAAAGCAGTTGCGATCTCATGTGCAGATTCACTCTATCCAAAAAGATTTAATCAATTAACCGGTCAGGAAATCGTTCTTCATTTTAACGATGACAAAATTCAGCAGGTAGATGTTAATACAACTGCAACAAGTCTTTATTATCTTTTCGATAAAGGAAAAGGAAATGGATTGAATAAATCCACCGGAGATCAAATCAGAATGACATTCATGGACGGAAAAATTGATAAAATCAACGCGATATCGAATGTTGAAGGGCAATATTATCCTGAGAAGATGGTCAAGGGAAAAGAAAATGATCATAACTTGCCTGAATTTAATTGGCGTGAGAAAAGACCGAAGAAAGTGAAATAGTTGATATTCACACCAGATCAGCGATTCGAGGAACGTATTTTTATCATCATAGAAGAAATTGTATATTAAAAAGAAATGAACGAACAAATCATACAAAATATAAATTTAGATGAAATCCTGGTGAATGGCAGTGTACTCCGTTCACATGGATTATTTAAGCGGTACAAAAAGCGCTTTGTGGTGAATGATGTCAGTGTTGAAGTCAAGCAGGGTGAGGTTGTTGGATTGTTAGGACCAAACGGTGCCGGTAAAACCACGACCTTTTATATGATAGTTGGAATGATCAAACCAACGCAGGGCAAAGTTTTTTTTAAAGATGTCGAGATTACGACTGAGCCAATGTACAAACGTGCACGTATGGGTATCGGATATCTATCACAAGAAGCATCGGTGTTCAGGAAGCTGACCGTGAAGGATAACATCACTGCCGTACTTGAGCTGATGAAGGTTCCTAAAAAGGAGCGAGAAGAACGCTGCAACCAGTTGATGGAAGATTTTGGCATCACCAATATCAGTAAGAGCAAAGGATATATGCTTTCAGGCGGTGAGCGTAGACGAACGGAAATTGCTCGCTCGCTCGCCACCCGACCAAAATTCATTTTGCTGGATGAACCGTTCGCGGGTATTGATCCGATTGCTGTGGAAGACATCATGCGCATGGTGCGGAGCTTGAAAGATCGAGGTATCGGTGTGCTCGTAACCGACCATAATGTTCATGAGACGCTTTCAATAACTGATCGGTCTTATCTTCTTTTTGAAGGAAAGATAATTAAATCAGGATCTGCGGAGTATCTTGCGAACGATTCCGAAGCGCGGAGATTGTATTTAGGTGAGAAGTTTAAGTTAGACCGGTACGATTGATGCCATTCCGTTAAAATGGTACGGCTAAAAAATATAACCGAGCATAATATTAAGGGTGTACGTATCTATTGTTGATTTTTCCGTTGTCAATATACCGCCCGGAGTGTTCAAATCATAGTCTGGCTGTGCCGATAAAAATCGGATACCGACATCAAATTTTTTATTAATTATTCCTCCCACACCGATTCCCGAACCGAATGCAACTTTAATAGAAAGGTTCCGAGTAATTTTCGGACTTCCAAATTCTGTGATTGATATTTCAGGATATATTCCGTAGAAAAGCCCCGCATGAACCCGACCGTAAATCGAGAGAAAATCGGAAAAAGGATAAGTATATCCAAAACTTGCTGTGGGCCAGATAAGAATCCAGGGACCCGATTCTATCGGTACCCCTTTTGGGAGGCTTGGCTGGCTTTGTAAAAATGCTTTTACATTAAAAGGATATAAGCATAAGATACCTGAGAAACCAAGTTCGCTATCCAATAAGAACTTGGAAACGATCTCAGTACCGACAGAAAAGCCGGTGCTTGCGTAACCGCCAGTTGCACTATCCACTCTGGCAAAATTACCAAACGGAACACTCACACCACCCAGCACTCTTACTTGTCCATTAGTGGGTTGTGAGATGATAAACAGGAAAGAGCATATAAGAACTGCGTTGATATGAAATCTATTCAAAAAAGTTTCCTTGCGAATCGATTGAGAATTATTAATTCCAGACTTCTGTAGAAATGTACAATTATCCAAGCTAATACTCAAGTCTTTGCAAAGTGACTGGTTGTGAGGCACTTGGTTTTGTACGTAATATAGGAGTGTCATTGTTATCCAATCTTCATTATCAAAGTCTATATCACTAACTTCTTACGTTTTGCTTGACTTTGTGCTAAGTATTTCTTAGTTTTTATAAGATAAATCATCAGATTTCCACATTAGAGCGATATATCATCGATAAATTGTTATCAAGTCCTTAAAGTTTTTATTAACATAAAAAAAGAATGCTCACCGAGTGAGTCTTATAATTACGTCAGGACTACTCGGCTTTTTTATATTTATTATGAAATGAGAAAAATATTTTCATATCTCTCACTGATGTTCATCAGCGTCATCTTTTTCTCGTGTGAAAAAGAGAAAGGGGGGAATATTGATCCGAATTTCAACGCCCCTTATCTGATTACTGCCAATGTAAACCCAGCTCAACTCAATCTTGATCTTCCCATCGTCGGAAATGTGGATTCGCTCGGTAACGGTGATTATCGTATTGCAATATATGTTGATGGAAAAGCGTTGAAACAATCGGCAGACACTCCAACGCGCTGCTATTTACAAATTTTGAGACCAGATGCAACAACACCATTTTCGAAACTTTATCTGAGTCTCAGTAATCTCGGTAAGGATACAGTTGCGTTTGGCGACACCATCACATTTATAATCAATCGTTCGGAAATTGGACTTTATCGTTTTTCATTTACAATCCAAACAGTATCAGGCACCGTAAGTAATACAATCCAAAAAACTCTCCAGATAGTGCGCCGTAATAGTCCTCCATTTTTAGACACGCCAACTATGCGGCAATTCACACCCGATGGATCGGATTCAATCCGATTTACATTTACTATTTTTGCTTCCGACGTGGATGGATTAAGCGATATAAAAGATGTGAGCGTTCGCGCACTCAATACAACCGACTCTTCAGCTAAAACGATGCTCGATAATGGCTCAAGTGGCAATGGCGATAAATTTCCCGGTGATGGAATATTCTCCAAGATAATTTGGATTAAACCGACAATCTCGCTACCAAGCGTTCGGTTTGAATTTAAAGCTATAGATTACGAGGGTGCTGAAAGCAATATTGTAGAACGTACATTTGAAAATCATCCACCAGTGATTATTGCTCTTGATGTTCCTGATTCCATCCAGCGTCCCACGAGTGGAATCCAAGCTGTATTTTTCTATCTCACTGCAAACGATTCTGACGGTTTGAATGATATAGATTCAGTTTTCTTCAGCAACCAAAGCTCGCAAACCCCAACAAATATTCTTATGTACGATGATGGAAATTTACAGGATCACGGTGATGAAGTTGCAAACGACGGGATATACTCGCGTGGAGTGTCTATCGATCAGAACACATTGCTCGGAATAAAAGAATTCCGCTTCGAAATAGTTGATAAATCCGGTGCAAGAGTTTTTCGCACACATTTTATAACGATATTTCAATAAATGAGAAATCTTTACAACATAATTATCGGTAGTGTTCTCTTTACTGCAATCTTTTGCGATGCGGCATTCTCCCAACATCAATTTTTAAAAAATTATCAGCTTGATAAAACCACCTCACTCTCTTCATCACTTCCACCGAGCAATAGCATCTCACAGATTGCTACAACAGATTTAATAATATGGATCGGAACGAGTGATGGATTGGCAAAAAGTTCTGATGGCGGAAGATCATGGATTAGTTATCAGGGAAATCCTAAGTTTGCAAATGATGGCATTTACGCATTGGCAGTTGATGGGCGAAGAATATGGACATCTACCGGCTTCACTCAAAAAACTAAGGAAGGAAGTTTTCCGACAGGGACTGGTTACACTTATTCCACTGACAATGGCGAAACCTGGCAGCAAGTTGATCAAACCTTGGATCACAAAGACAGCAGTATTATCTCTTATGGTATAAACGACTCTATTTGGATTTTACCGATCGTGGTACCAGAACAGAATGTCACATACGATATATCACTCTCAACTGAGTTGCATTCCGATTCAGTGACTGGCGGAACTGTATGGATTGCAAGCTGGGCAAGTGGTCTAAGAAAATCAACGGATAATGGAGCGCATTGGCAAAGAATTATTTTACCCTTAGATCAGATGAACACTTTGAAACCGTCAGATACTCTATGGACGTATGCAGCTTCGGACACAGCAAAACGTCATAAAATTTTTCCACGATTCGATCCCCGCGGTGATGCAACCAATCACAGCAACAACTTAAAAGCTTTTTCAGTGTATGCAGTTGACAGCGATACAATTTGGTGCGGGACGGCTGGCGGCGTTAACAAATCGACTGATGGCGGTTGGAGCTGGACCAAGTTTACTCATCAAAATCAAGAAGAACCAATACTTGGCAACTGGGTGATTACAATTAAGGAACAACGATTCCAATCTATGCAGCGTGTTTGGATTACGAACTGGAAATCCGAAGATCCAGATGAAGATTACGGAGTGAGTTATACCGAAAATGGTGGCAGAACTTGGAAAACCTTTCTGCATGGAATAAAAGCGTACAATTTTGCATTTAAGGATTCTATTGTTTACATCGGAACGGATGATGGATTATACCGCACACAAGATGGCGGTCAAAGTTTTATGATATCGAAACGGTTTATCAACCAAACGACCAGACAGATCATCACGTCAAAAAGTGTTTATTCGATTGGAGTTATTGATGATACGGTTTTTGTAGGCACGGATGATGGAATTGCAAGCACGATTGATGATTCTTTGCATTTTTTTGGTTCGAATTGGTACATCTTCCGAACGTATTCTATTTCAGCGTATCCGAATCCATTCAGTGTATCGAACGATGGCGAAGTTAAAATCAGGTATGGAGAATTTATAGCAGACCAGCAAAACTCTACCCAGCGAAACGTTACAATCGAGATTTTTGATTTTGGTATGAATCGAGTACGGACACTAATTCGAAATGCGACCAGAACAACCGCGCAAGATTCCGAAGAACGCTGGGATGGATTAGGAGATAACGGCAAGGTTGTTGCTGGAGGTGTGTATTTTTATAGAGTTAAAGTTGATAACAACGAGCCAACATTTGGAAAAATATTAGTGCTGCCATAAGATGACGAATTTTCTGAAATATATTATTTTTTCAATCATTATTACGGTGATCTGTTACGGACAAAACGGAGGCACTGCCGGTGCGTTTGCACGAATGGGTTTTGGTGCTCGTGGTATGTCGATGGGCAATGCATTAACCGCTGTAACAACTGGAGACATCAGTACATATTATAATCCCGCGCTTTCTGCCTTTTCAGAAAGTCGAAGAGCTTCTGCAACTTTTGGTTTTCTCTCGCTCGACCGCTACCTAAATTTCCTAAGCTACACACAAGCCATCGAGCCAACTGCAGGATTATCGGCAGGCATCATCAACGCTGGAGTTAAAAAGATAGATGGTAGAGATAGAAGCGGTGCCCACACTGAAGAATATTCCACGTATGAAAATCAATTCTTCCTTGCCTTTTCTAATAGAGTCGATAAACGCGTCTCTCTCGGTGTTGCTGTAAAGTTATATCAAAGTAAATTGTTCGAGGAGGTAAAGTCGACAACGGTTGGATTTGATGTGGGCGCATGTGTGCAAATTTTAGATGGGCTCTTTGCCGGGCTAACGATTCAGGATATCGGTTCAAAATATAATTGGGATACAAAACCACTCTATTCCGATCCGACAGCGGGGAAAACGGTTATCGAAAAATTTCCAATTCTGCGGCGGATCGGTGTTGCATATTCTCTTCCTAACGGCATGGGCTTAGTCTCAGTTGATTATGAAAATTCTACACAAAAGACAAGTATCCTCAGAGCCGGTGCTGAATACAACTTTATGGAATATTTCAGTGTGCGAAGCGGTATCGACCGGCTGGAGTTTGGTGAAAATGCAACGGGTGTGAAACCATCTTTCGGATTTACAGCAAAAAAATCATTCGGTGAATGGACTCCCGCCGTTTCTTATGCATATATTTTTGAATCCTTCGCTCCTCGCGGTATACACATCATAACTTTATCCACAACATTTTAGATTTCATGAGAAAAATCCTTTTCATAATAGCTGCATCATATTTGTTGATAAACATTGAACTATTAGCACAAACCGGTCAAACAGGTTTATCGTTCTTGAAGTTAGGTGTTGGTGGTAGGGCGCTCGGTATGGGTGAAGCTTATTCTGCCGTTGCCTCAGATCCGACCGCGACTTATTATAATCCAGCTGCCCTTGCACGCTCCGATTATCCGCAGGTTCACATGATGCACAAAGAATGGATTCAAGATATGAAAACCGATTTCCTTTCGGTCTCAACTTCATTGAACAATTTTTCTTTTGGTGTCAGTGTTAATATAACTAGCGTTAATGATATTCCTCTGAGGAAAATATCCGGACCCCCGATTGGAACGTTCGATTCACGTAACGCCGCGTTTGGTATTTCGGGTGCATACAAAATTGATCCTTCTTTGAGCTTCGGCATTACAACCAAATATCTCTATGAAAAAATTCTTGTCGACGAAGCAACAGGTTATGCAGTCGATCTCGGTGGTTTGTATCAGACACCATGGGATGTCCGATTCGCGTTTGTTGTGAACAATCTTGGTTCAATGAACGCTTTGGATAAAGAGGCATCAAAACTCCCTACCTCTATCCGTGTGGGCGGTGCATACCAGTTAGGGATTGGAAGTATGAATGGAAATGTAACTTTTGCTACAGATGTAGTTTCATTTACTCTTGAAAATAAATCTCACTTGTATTTAGGAACAGAATTCGATTATAGAAATTTAATAGCTGTTCGTTTCGGCTACCAGACCGGATACGAAGCAAAAAGTTTTTCGACCGGTATTGGGATCCATTACGGTATGTTACAACTTGATTATGCATTTGTACCGTTCCAATCCGATCTTGGCTCAACTCATACAATCTCACTGGGTTTCGAATTTAAATAATTTAGAAAAGGCAAATCAACATCTTTATGAAAAAATTACTCTATATCTTCATATTCATTTTGTTTGTTACATCCGGATTAACCGCGGGCGACAAAAATAAAGAATTGAAATGGAAGAAATATGATGCGGGGTTAGCGGAGGCAAAGAAGTTAAAGAAAAAAATTCTCGTCGACGTTTATACTGATTGGTGTAAATGGTGTAAAAAATTGGACGCTGAAGTTTACACCGATGCGAAAGTTGCAAAATATTTAGATCAGCAGTATATCCCTGTGAAGATCAATGCGGAATCGGATGAAAAGGTTAAGTTCGAGGACATGAAAATAACAGAAGCTGAGCTTGCAGCCAAACTCGGGGTCTCCGGTTATCCGACAATAATATTTTTAGATACAGAAGGAAAATATATCAACAAATTGGCTTCATTTGTGCCGGCGGAGCGTTTTCTTCCAATAGTGCAATATATCGGCGACGATAATTATAAAAAAATGAGTTGGGAAGAGTTTCAGAAAAAAATCGGACTGACTGTAAAATAAATTATTTTAAAGAGGCGGCACCTTTCTTTACACACGATCTGAAATTAGTTCTTGGTATAGATTCTCAATCCGATCAAGAACATGTGATTGAGCAAATCTCTCTTCAACACGGAGACGTCCCGCATATCTGAATTTATTCCGATGTGATTCGTCCATTAACATCTGATGCATAACAGCATATAATCCCTCATGATCTCGAGGCGAGACTAATAATCCACAAACTCCATCTTCGACGATATCGGGGGTTCCTCCGGCACGTGTTGCTATAACT
>CAYGZC010000176.1:0-9884 GCA_964354225.1 uncultured Chlorobiaceae bacterium
CCGCTGGATCGTTTATTGTAAATCCAACCGCTTATTTTTACTTCTTCGCCAACATGATGCTGTAAATCTTCGATGTAAATACGTGCCATAAAACTATAATGAACTCTGGATGAAAGTGTTGGAAAATATACGAAAGAAAATGATTATCTCCAATGTGTTTAAAACTTGAAGATCATCGGCGGAGTGAAGGGAATAATGATATTAGAAACTCTTGCATCACATAAACTTCAAATGCAAACGGTACAAAACCGAGATAACCTAACAATGGCATCTCAAAAAACTTCGGACCTACGAATGAAATTGGAACGATATACTGCCATTTTGCGATTGCCCAGTAGTTCCAGAACTCCCATAGCACTCCACAAAACAATCCGGAAAGCACTAATGCAATCGAAGTGGTGTAATCTTTTAGCTTCCACTCACCAAAAATCGATTTCTCTCCATGCAGATTGTTGATGGGATCCAGCACAAAGATAAATCCCATCCATACTAATACAAATAATTTTGCGGCTATAGACTGATCAAGAAGGAGCGGCATAACGAGGAAACAAACTCCAAGTAACATAGCTGAGATTAGAACTTGTTTTGAAATTGGAGATGAAGTTCGACTTGAGTGCCGGAAAATATATTTGAACAATTCTGTTGTTTCTAAAATAGCCGGGATAATTGTTGTAAACGACCACCCGTATCCAATGAATCTCAAAATAACATTCTTCGGCAAACCGGTATACGTCCAATTTCGAAGTTGAAGATTATATACTTCAAAAATTAACCAGCAAGCGATTGACCAGGGAAGCATAAAAAGGAACTCTCGCCTATGGTTAATGATAATTGACCTGCCACTAAGTTTTAAATTTAGGGCATCGATAAATAAGATATACCCCGTCCAAACAATTGGAGTGAAATAAATACCGATAAAATATACATGGAGGAATAAAAGGATTTCAGAGATAAGGATTAACGCAATTCCTACGATACCGTAGGTGGGATATTTCTTTTTTCTATGATATTGAATTTCAGTATAATCACCCGTATTCATTCCGACAGGTCGATCATCTTTATATCCCTAATATACTTAACCGTCTTGTACACCTTGAGTGTTTTAAGCTTTTCGAGTTTATCAATTATACGATTCACATTCTCTGCAACGATCTTTACATAATTCTTTTGTTGATCGGTAGTGAATACTTCTCTGACTCCCTGTGCAAGAATTTTCATCTCAGCCAGTGGTCGCTCCAACTCACCAACCACACCCATTAGTGTTTCACGTATCGCTTTTAACCGATGCTGTGTGATCTCAATCTGCATCAATTGATCTTTCAATCTATGTTTTTCGATAACACTGATTACGGTTTTAGGCAGCACAGGCGAGGATATTTCTTCCTTTACAAGATAATCGTCCACACCTAATTTCATTACATCCACCGCCAGCTCAAAATCTTTATTGACAGTTAGAAAGACAACCGGAATATTAAACTTTTTCGCTTTTAGCTCTTTTGTAATTTCCAACCCATTTTTACCCGGAAGAAAATAATCCATGAGGATGATATTGAAATTCTGGTTCGCATCTAATTCCCGCATAGTATCGGAATAGTTCTCTTTCCAAACGATTTCGAAACGATCTTTCTCAAATCGCTGAAGATAGACCTGAACAAGTTTTGCAAAATCTTTATTGTCTTCGACCAGAAGAATGCGTATTTTTTTGTCTTCCATAATTCACCTTATAATTCTTGTGCCAAAGGTTTAGGAACTGTGAAGAAAAAGGTCGATCCTTTCCCAAACTCGGATTCTACCCAAATCTTTCCATTATGTAGTTCGATAATTTTTTTAACAATTGCAAGTCCCGCACCAGTGCCTTCATACTCTTCACGCCGATGGAGACGCTGGAATATTATAAATATCTTTTCATGAAATTCTTTATCGATTCCAATACCGTTATCTTTAATGGAGAAAAGATAATAATTATTTTCCGCATTTTGAAATGCAATCTCAACAATAGGATTTGGTTTACTGTTGAACTTTATGGCATTACCAATAAGATTGCGGAAAACGATTTTCAATTGTGTCTCATTACCATACACTATGGGCAATTCCGTAGGAATAATAAAATTCACACCTTTTTTACGAATAGTAAATTCCATATCAATAGTGATTTCATTAACAATATCCTTCACGAGCACATTTCTGAAAGATTCAGATGGACGACTCACACGAGATAGTAAAAGAAGATCATTAATCAATCCTTTCATTCTTGATGTTGCCCCGACGATTGAATCAAGATACTCTTTCCCTTCTGCCTGAATTATTTCACTATAATCACCTTGCAGAATTCTACTGAATCCCTCAACACTGATGAGTGGTTCTTTCAAGTCGTGCGATACTACATAAGTAAAATCATCAAGCTCCTTGTTGCGGCGTTGAATCTCGATAGACTTCTGCAATGTTTCCTCGTAAAGCTTTCCTTTTTCCAACGCAATAGCGCTGAGATTACCGATGCTTTCAAGCAATCTAAGATGTGTCTCGGTGTAAATTGTATCTTCATCTGCTTCAACCGACATAATCCCGATAAGTGTTTCTTTCGATAGCATAGGTATAAATATTGCCCTTCCCTCATAAGATTGATATGAACGTTTTGTTACAATCACATTCTCTTCAGGGCTGCCGTGACTTATGATTGTCGGCTGTGAGATTTTTGATATAAAGACCTCTTCTTCGTTTACAATTTCCACATGAAAAACCGGAGTCCCGGTTCTTGTATTTCCATCATAAAGATCAATTTTAAAATTCTGAAACGGAATAATCTGCTTGACATGATCGTAAACCGATTGAAAAATTTGATCGAGGTTTAGGGTGGATGTTAACTGCTGACTTAGATTGTAAAGGACCGTCAAACGCTCGACCTGAGATCGTAATTCGCTGTAGAGTTGTGTATTTTCAATTGCAGCACCAAGCTGATTACCGACGAGTGTTAATATTTGTCGTTCTTGCTCAGAAAATTCATGGGGATTATTGTAAAAAATATCAAGCGCACCAAACACTTTATCCTTCGATACAAGGGGTATAACCGCCATCGCCTCAATCTGAAACCGTCGTAGAACTTCTCTATTTTCAGGAATAATACGTTCATCGAGATAAGCTTTTTCATGAATATACAGCGATCGTTTCTTAGTAACAACTTCGCCTGTGGCTGAGGTGGACTGTTTCAATCTTGTTATGGAAGAATATTCACCCGGATCGAAACCTAACTGATGAGCGAGTACCAAATCGTTACCATCATGTTCTTGCAAATAAACGATGACAGCCGTTGCCTCAATGATTTTTTTCAAAAGCGGAATAGCCGAGATCAGCATTTTCTGTAAATCGAGTGACGAGCTAATCAACACCGATATCTCGTTAAGTGCCAGCAATTGCTCATTGCTCTTCTTCAAAGCAGCTTCCGTTTTCTTTATGGCGCTGATGTCGGTATGGGTAAAAACAAGTCCGGTGATTTTTCGATCGATAACCATTGGATTAATCATCAATTGGAATGTTCTTTCACCTTCAGATGTTTGATGGATAAATTCTTGAGAGAAAATACGAACAGTTCCATCTAGCAATTGATCAACTACATTTTGGTAAATCGCTTTGAGTGGTTCACTCGGTAAAACATCATAGAGTAATTTTCCATTGTACTCACGTGCAACACTTACCGCGAATTCTTTAAGGAATTCATACCATGCCTTATTAACTTCACGAATCCGAATTTGTCTATCGACTGTATAAACGACATTATCAATAGAATCAAGAAGATTATGGATATAAGCAGAATCCTCCGATACCTGCTTGAATAATAATGCCCTGTCGATGATGGCGCCGATTTGTTGGGCAATAGGAAGAAGTATCAAGATATGTTCATCTGTATAAACGTATGGTTCTTTGCTGCCAAGATTGAGTGTTCCGAAAGTTTTCCCTTTCAATGTTATTGGCAGTGATATCTGCGAGCGCAAACCCTCTTTGTATTGAAGCAACTTTTTGAATTTCTCTTCAGCAAGAAAATCAGAAACAATAATCGGTTTACACTCCTTGATTGAAAACTGCGATATTGTTTCTTCTATGTTGATGCCTTTACCTTCAACAACAGATCTTCTTCCATGTGCAGCATAGATATTGAGACTTTTTCCATCCTCGTTCAACAATCCGACATTGATGTCATCACAAGCTACAATATCATTAATCTCTTTTACAAGCGCATCAAAAACAACTCGAAAGTCTAACGTTTGGTTCGCTGTTGTGATAACACGATTTATTATTTCGATCTGTTTATTCCGACTTTCGAGATCCTTCATTAGTCTCTTGCGCTCGGTTATATCTCTGGCAATATTAAGCATTGCAATCGGCTCACCAACCTGATTCCGCAAAAGGGTTGTGCTCAAACTGGCAGGGATTAAGCGACCATCCTTAGCTCTGAGTGTCATGTCAAAATCGTGGAGCCATGTATGTTCTCTAAGATTGGCAATCCACAAAACAAAGCGCCCCATCTCTTCGTCGAGCAGCCAAGGATAAGGAAAATCACAACCGTTTGTTTCTTTGCGTGAGTAACCGAGAGTGTGCAAGAACGCCCTATTCACCTGCAACACTCTTCCCTGAAGGTCTGTAAGGAATAGAATATCCCCCATCGTATCGATAACATTACTAAGTATATGCTCAAACTCGCGAATCTCATTCTCAATAGTCTTCCTCTGACTTATATCCGAGATAACACCGACAACTCCGTGTACTTCTCCACCTTCAGCCCTAAGTGGATAATATCTCCCATTAATAAATCCTTGTTCGTTAGTCGCCGATATTGTAAAGGGTAAATCTTCAGAGCTAACCATTTTACCTTCAAGTGCATGTCGTAAAAGCTGATCGATGTTTTGTTCTTTTGAATGTGGCAATACTTCCAATGCTGGTTTCCCAATAACATCTGATTCTTTCAGTCCAACGATCATCTCCATCGCTTTATTCCACTTCATACACTTCAAAGCACGGTCGAAAACGACCACACCTTCTTTTATACTGGAAAGAATATCAGTTTTAAAAACATTCTCCTTTTTCAGATGATCGAGAAGTTGTTTTTCTTCTGTGATGTCGCTGATCGTTCCCATGATAGATGTAACAATTCCATCATCATTTTTGAAAGGAGTGATTGTATCCCTAACCCACCGGTAAGATGCTTTTCCTTTTGGTAATATCCGATACTGACTTGTTGTTTGCTTATCGATATTCTGGAGATTTGTAATCCGTTCTAGAAATATTTTTTTATCATCGGGATGAATCAGTTTCAGCCACAAGGAATTATTTCTGTAATATTCCTTTGGAGGATAGCCAATAAGCTGCTCAATACCCGAACTGATAAACACAAACGAACCTGTTGGAGTTGATGTGTATAAAATATCGGGGCTTGATTGGATAATTTCGTGTTTCAATGTCTCGGTTTCTTTAATCTGTTGAAATGCTTTCGCATTCGCTATCCCGCTGCCTAAAGTATTTCCGATGATCGTGAATAATTCAGCCGAATATCTTGCTTCATCAACATCATGTTTCGAAGCTAGGAGAATCATTCCTACTAATTTCTCGTGCAAAACCAATGGAATTAAACATAGTTTTTTAAATTTCGCATCCCTCATAATAGATCGGAATGGAAGATAACTTGGATATTTTTCAATGTAAAAACTTTGGGGCAAAAGTGTTTTCGATAAATATCCACCGATCCCCTCTTCCAAACTCAGAGACGATAATTTCATATTAATAATACTGGGGATATTTCGATGATGGATAAGCTGAAGTTGTTTATCTTTTTCGATTGATAGATATACTGCTCCCATTCCCCATGACAACGTCTCCATAATTCTATTTAATGCTGAATGAATCAGTTTATTGAGATCCATCGAGCTGGAGAATATGGGCATTATAGTATTAAGAAGATCCATCTCCTCGTGTCGCTGCCGCAATTCAGTGTTCTTTTGATAAATCTCGGTTATGTCAGTAAAGAAACCGAGAAGTTCACTGCTTCGATCATCTCGAACTGTAACGAGAAGAAGCTCACAGTTTAACTTTTTACCATCTGTTTTTATACCAATAAATTTAAAAACTGTCTGCTTGAGACCTTTCGAATTATGTTTATGAAGCATTTGATCCAATCGCTCACGCTCAGCTTCATCTGTAATTATACTTACATCTTTGCCAACGACCGCTTCGATTGACTCGTATCCAAACATGTCGAGAAACGCTTTGTTCACAAAATCATAAACGCCACCTCGGATAATTACTACAGAGCAAATCGAGTATTCGATGAGCGATTTAAATTTCTTCTCGGAGGCAGTTAATTTATCGATGGTGTTTTTTTGTATGGAGATATCAACAAGAGAAATTTGTAAACAGTTTTTACCTTGATACATGATCTCTGCAATCGTAATTTGCGATTGGAATGTAGTTCCATCCTTTCGTACACATTGCATCGGTATTGCATCTGATCCACGAGACACCTTGTCATCTTTGACATGTTTTAAGTATTGTCGATATGATTCTGGCATCAGGAACTGCTTGAAGCTTTTCGATTTGATCTCATCCACTGAATGATACCGAAAACAGTTGAGGAATGCATTATTAATGAACAACGGTTTATTTTCGAACAATACGACAATTGGAAATGGTAGATTTTCGATGAGATTGTTGTTTTCCTCCTCTTTTTGTTTTCGAATAATCTCTAACCGATTATCTGTCGATTTATCTTTTATAAATCCAAAATATTTTCCACCGCCAATGCCCGATGCCGTGAATTCGATGGGGAGACTCTTGCCATTCTTCATTATCACATCAACAGCGATGGAACCCTTCTTCTGTTTACCGAGGGCACATAAAAATCGTAAGACGGTGAATCTTTTTGCGGGGGAAATTAATGAGATGGGATTTACTATTTTTATTTCATCATGTGAATATCCGAGCAACTCGGAAGCCTTGGTATTAATTTCACGGTAATCACCCGCAATATCAAATAATATCATGGCCTCGTTTGCTTCACGGAACATCTTCTCGTATCTCTCATCGAATAAGGAAAGCAAGGTATCAAACCGCCTCGCCTGTTTCTCTGAAACGGGAGGTATCGTTACAACCGAACCATCATCCGATTGCTGTATTGGCTTGACCAGATCGGCTGCATCAATTCGGAATGGGACTATTCCATGAGCAACATATCTATCTTTTAACGCGAGAGGTATATAAAATAGCTGATCTTGAAAGAGAATTAAATCCAAACAGATGCTTGCTTCTTCTTTAAAACGGATAAGATTCGCAATATCAAATGCAGAGCGAAGAGCCGAACAAATAAGTAAAGAATTTTTTCTAAGAACCAGCGAGGTTAAGTAAGTAAGCATCTCTACAATCCTTTGTTGGCTGCCGAGTAATTCTATCCAGATAGAGAGGTCATCGAGGATAAGATACGAACGTTGAAGATTTTTCGAGACAAAACGTTTTACACTATTCAACTGGGCATTTACTTTACCCTTCGAGCGTGAGAATTGATAATATTTCAATCTGACATTACTTTTCACAAGATTCAGGTACTGATCTTCAACAGAGAGATAAACAATTGGAATTCCCGTTTGGTTGGAGTACTTTATTACCGATTCAACCAATTTATAGTGGTGTTTAACATCGGAAACAAAATTCATGAAGGAATCTCCCGGTAGTAATCCCCCGACGAAGTGATCAAGTTTCGGTATACCTGTTGAAAAATTTCTTTGTATCATTTACTCAATAATTGACTTGTATGTCATTTTAATAGAATTTACAAATTTCTAATTTGGGTTCAAATAAAAAAGGGCGACCAATTTATACGGTCGCCCTCTATTAAAAAAGAAGTAGATTACTCGGCAAAGTTATAACTTGCTGTCAGATAACCGAAGGTATTAACGAGATCCTTGGAACCAACCTTATTGAACCAGTGCTCAATCGCTTCACCACTTGCAGTCGCATCAAAAGCAAAACTGCCAAACTTTAGACCGATACCAAAAGTAACCAATCCTTTGGAAGGAGCATATTGAAAATCACTCATATAATCGGCACCGCTTGGAAGTGATAAATTCCATTCATGGGTTCTTCTTGGTGTTTGAAATTTATGGTTAACACTTCCTATTGTTCGATAGTAACCCATCCGACCAGTTAACCACTCGGTAAATGACCATTCACCCCCGATATTAATCACAGGTAAACCTATATACCTTGTAGTTGTTGTAGAAGTATCTTGGGAAAATAAAATTTCCCACTTATAATACTCGTACTGCCAGCTCAATCCGCCCGCAAGGTAAAATGCTTCTGTTTTATATTCAGTGCCTAAACCCAAAGCATATGTTAATGAGTTAAGTTTTAAGCTGCTGGCTGTTGGATCGATATCCATCGGAGGTGTATCCTCTTTCGGTTTTGCAGATAAAACTGAGAAATTTCCGTATGGAATAAAATTAAATTTATTTGAAACTTTTAGTTTAACACGCGAATGAATCTGGAACTCTGTACCTGAGGCAGAATACTCGCCACCTCTTCCTGTAATAGGGGGAGTATTGTAGACATTATTTTTTGCATTATCTAATTTGAAAGATGAACTGACATCAAGATAAGAGCCGTCATAGAGATCGATATTCGCACCGATTCGTATGCCGAACATCCATGAAGATGCTTCAGTTTTATATTGATATGGTGGATGCTGTTGTGTCGCTGGTGGCGGATATCTGTAAACGCTCGCAGTGGTATCAAAAGTTGAATCATAATTCGACCAACCATACATAATACCTAATCCAAGAGTTAAATTGGACATCTGATGTGAACCAACCAATTCCCAAACATTTTGAACTTGGGGTACACTTGGAAGCCCTGGGTAGATCTGTGTCATACTGCCAAGGGCATTTATAGCTGAGGGATCATGATTAATATCTAAGCCAATATTCAGAACGTCATTTATAGAAAACGAAATACCTGCATTCTGCTTTCCATATCCTTCTCGAGCATAGAAGGTATTAGCCCAAGTATAATCTTTGTACATTGCCTGGTAAGCAGGATTAACAAGAATTAAGGCGGGGTCTTCCATTACAAATGGATTTAATAGTAGATAGTTCCCTGATTTTGATCCACCCAGCGCAGCTTGCCGAGCAATGCCTCCGGGTTTCGCTTGTGGGAAACCTAAAGCTATCACGATTAACAGCATTAACGAAACGATAATTAATCTCTTCATTTTATTCCTTTTATTTTTTAATTTATTGAATATTAAGTTAAAATTATATATTCTATGAAAAATCTTCGGAAGAGATTATACTGAATATTTTGATATTAGTCAAGTATTTTTTTAAAAAAAGGCGTTCTTTTTAGGGAACGCCTTTCGAAAACGTAAATAGAATTACCCACTAAAAAGACACACCAAGCGTTACAGCCCAACTATCGGTGTTAAAGTTAGAGTAAGTTGGACCATCAATGCTCACACCACCCGAAGTTTCAGTTGTGGAATTGCTAGTGAGTGAAAGTTTATACTTGACACCAAAACTAACGTTATCCCATGGGAAAAATTCAACACCCAATAATCCTGCTACACCAAGAATTGTGCCCTTCAAGTTAGCTTCCATACTATGAGCTGGGGATTCTTTATGATTCATCATTCCAAATAAATGTTCTCCACCGAAAAATGTAGTTATTGATCCGGCATCCCCGATGTGGTATTCAATTCCTGGTGCTATTCCAAAATGAAACTCCGCCGACAGGAGTCGGCGGTTTCTGAACCATATTATTCAAGATCGAGTTTCAGTTGCCCTTTATCCTCTTTCCCTTGGTATTCGACATATGCTAAAATTTCTTTCTCGCTTAGTCCAACGGTTGAAACA
>CAYGZC010000177.1:0-6294 GCA_964354225.1 uncultured Chlorobiaceae bacterium
GCGTATGATCAGGAGGATTTTGCCGGTGGATTTGGAGCCAAACTAAGTGCACTCGGGCTCAACGGTACGTTTGATTATGGATACAACAACTTTAAATATTTACCCGGCACCCATTCATTCACTTTTGAATTACAATTTTAAATGCCGACCCCATTTGATACTAAATTGGAGAAACTAATGAAATCGTTGTTTTATATTTATTTTATTGGTGTTATAATCTCAGCAATCTTTTTATCTGGCTGTGAGTTATTAACAAAGCAGCCCGAGAAAATTAAAGCTCAACAACCCGGAAACGACCTTATCATAAGTGAGGTCTTCACATTATCTCCCGATAAATATTATAATTTTTCCTGGATTGAGATTTTTAATCCAACTAAAGCAAAGATCCCTTGGTTTTACGATCCAAGAATTGCAGTTGGTCTTGCTGTTGGATCAGATGGGAATGTGATATCTACAACTGATAATGCCAAGACTTGGGATAAGGTTGACATGCCGTTAAATTACCGGGATGCTAATTTGAATGGTATGAGTTTTTCCACACCTGATTTTGGTCTTATCGTTGGTGATGGTGGACTTATCTTTAAAATAATACGTGCTAATCAGAAATTTATAATTAATGATACGATTGTTAAAAATCCTGATCCTCGGAAGAAAAACATAAATGATATTTACTTATTACAATTTCCATATAAAGCGGGGATATTGGTTGGTGACAGCGGATTAATACTCCGAACGGCAAATGGAGGAACAAGCTGGACAATATCCGACAAGGGACGAGTTCGATTCAATCTTCGTTCATGCTGGTTTATTGATCTGGCAAAGATGTATACAGTCGGTGATTCAGGTACGATTCAAAAATTCTATTCTGGTTCATGGCAGAAAAGAAATCCACCCGATGAATTCCCAAAGACTAATTTTAAATCTGTATTTTTCTTTTCTGATACCGGTTTTGTGGTTGGAGAAAATGGCGCAATTGCAGGTACAAAAAATGCTGGTGAATCGTGGCGTGCTTTACCGAGCAATGTTACAACAACTCTTCGCCATGTAGTATTCGGCCAGACAACAAATTTTGATCGTAGAACTGGCTGGGCGGTTGGTGATGACGGCGTAATTCTTAAAAGCACCAATTATGGAGAAACATGGGAAAGAAAAGAAAGTGAAACGAATGCCGGCTTCAACCATGTTTCTTTTGTTGACGATAGGACGGGATTTGTTTTCGGCGAGGGCGGTGTTGTTTTTTCTACGTCTGATGGTGGCGAAACATGGGTTAAAATAATAAATATTCCATTGCCAGCCTCAAGTTTGAATAGCTCGTATTTTATACCTATTTACACTATCAAAGCAAGAGAACGTTATGTTCTGGAGATAAGAGCACTGAGAAGAGAATTTTTTACTCAAATAAACTACGCCAATCCGGGTAGAAGCATTGTTAATTTTGATGTGTGGACTCCTCCGGAGGTAGGTATGATATTGATTGATCCAGAAATGTTGCTTGAATTACCTGATATATACTGGAAGAGACCCTATCGTTTAGCTGGAATCCCCGAGTTCCAGATTCCACCGGTTCCTGATATACTGGCGCCAATATTCGAAAGCAAAAAGATTGACAGCATTATGTCAGGTGGATTTACAATTATTAATAATGACAGCGACAGATTCGATAATCACATTAAAGTGGGACCCGGAATTGGGCAAGTTGTTAAAGCAAATATCGGATATATTTATGATTCCACCACTTTTCACGGTATCAGATGGTTTCTATGGGATCTGCTTCCATCAAGTGAAATCAGATTGGTGAAGTATAGAGTCGAAACAGATAGGGGTGTTCTTATTGATCCAAAACCACCTACAACGGTTGATGTCGTACGGTGGGGATATTATCTGCCGGATTCAGTAGCATTTCCTGGAGAACCTAGATGGGAAAATAATAAACCTGCAGGATTTATTCCCGAATGGTATTCTCTTGCTCGGTATGCGAATGATGTTGGGAAATCCAATCCCGCTGAACTTAGTACTATTGAATCTTTTTATTTCGCTAAAGATCCTATACCACGTTGGAATAGTCAGAGAAGAAAGTAAGTCTCTATAAAAATATTAACCCTTATTAAAAAGCCAGGAGTTATTTCCTGGCTTTTTTGTTATTTGATCAATCGAACGTAGAAGAAACGATTTGGCTCGAAAATGTTTATATAGCGATTTGTATTATCATCAAAAGGGCAAAGGAAACCGAATGATATACCAATATTTTTATTCCCGTTAAGAGAAAAGTTTACCGATTCATTCTTTGGGATTTTCACGATCAGATTATATTTATCTTTATCTTGGTATAACATCGTGAAAATATGAATGCTATCGGATAGCTTTTTATCCATGAAGGGCCACTGTTTTGGATCGGTCGCATTAAATATTTGAGACCGCGACTTGACCGTTGAATCACTATCTACTGTCATAGTTATCAAATAGTTTTCACGCCCTATAAACCAGCCATCCGCATTTCCGTCTATCATAATCTTGATTGTAGTTTTTTTATCTATCGTGATACTGAAATAAAGAGAATCTTCGTTCCACGCGGTTGTTATTGCAGCATTTATTTTCGAGTCATGTAGCTCAGCAAGATGGCGACTATCTTTCATTTTACCGTATGGAATTTCGGGTTTATATGGATAACAGGGATATTCATCTTCCTTATCTTCTAATCCGTCGTGGTCGGCGTCTCGTTCGTGAAGATTTGGTAAAATTGCTTGACCGCCATACGTTTCTCCCCATCCTTCTACGATCCAGTTAGAGATAATAATCTCGTCCATATCATTCATGCCATCTCCATCAGTATCAGCTTTTACGGAATCACTGCCTAAACGGACTTCATCAAGTGGAAGCTGCGGCTCATTATCAGGTATTCCATCTTCATCCGCATCGCGCGCTGCTGCGAGTGTTGTGAATTGTAAATCAAACCATTCTTCAGTAGGGACGATGTGCATGATATACGAATTTGCATCGAAATGCTCACCGAATTTCCCGGCAGTTCCGATAGTGGGGGATATATGATTGAACCAGTATTCAGGATAACCACTTGCAAGAAATATATCATCAAGCTGATGATTGAATTCGTGTACCATTAGCCAGTTGTTGCCAGCATTGTGGTTAGCTTTAGTTACCTCCCACCAGGAAATACCATACCCTTTTCCCGTACCGACACCGTTCGTAAATCCACCACCCTTACCAGCGAGCACAAATTTATTATGTGTAGTATCAAACTCTTGCGTGCAGGTCAAATAAAGGAACCCGCTGTAATTTTTTATTTCTCTTCCGTTTTGTCTTAGATATTTTTCTAACACACTATCAAGTGGCGGATACCACCATTCAGAACCATATACTTGTGATCGCTTCAGGGGAGCGTTGATGATAAAAGTCTCGTTATCGAGGAAGATTTTCATTCCGCTATGGATCCAATAGAACCGTATGCCGTCATCAATCTGTGCTTTTATTCGCTCAACTTCTGAGGTTGATATTTGAGAGGGGAGAGATAAACCAAGTGGTATTCTCTTTTCGTCTACTACATTTGTGAAGATAAGTGTAGCAATCGGTAGTTTAGCGTAAAGTTTTGTTTTTCTGCCAGGCGGGTAAGTTATAGAATATTTTGCCGCATGCGCTTGTTCTTCCGGAATCGTCCGAAGTGAGGGATAAAATTTATAATGTAATTTTTTATTTCGTTTATCGGAGTATATTTTTATTTCATGTTTGTTATTTTCTATCAGAGCTGTAGTTTGTCGTGAAGCGTGTGGGTTTGGCTCGGTTATGATTAATTCTCCTAAACCTTTCTCAACGCTTTCCCATTTAATGATTGCTGTTAAGTCTTCATATTCTATGATCGGTTTAGGATCGAGCAGGTTTGTGTCGATCTGAAATATTCTGCCGTGAAAATAATCTCCGATGAAAACATTTCCGGAATCATCAAGAACGATTCCTTGAGGCAATACATGATCTATACAACGACCTCGAAGTGTACTTAACAAGATGCCACTCGTATCGTATGCTCTGACTTCATTCACAACACTTAAAAATAATTTATCTTTCCATACTGCAATTCCTCTTCCTTCGCCGCCGCCATAACTGATTGATTTTCTCCAGAATGCTTGCTTACCTTTCCAAATATAAGATTCTATCTGACTGAGTCCCGTATTCATAATATAGATACTGCTATCTTGAATAGCTATGTCGAACGGTTCACGTAATCGATCCATCCCAAACTGTGTAATAGGATGCAAACCACTATCAAATACCTGAACTCGATTATTATTTTTTTCCACTACAAATATTTGGCGGTTTAGATTAGTGGCAATAGCAACCGGATCATTAAATTGGCCAAGACCGCTTCCTTTCCATCCGATGGAATTCAACCATTTTCTGCTCATCGCGAATTGGTGCAGTTGGTTGCTGCCACGATCGGTAACGATGATTATTGAATCATCGATCACCGCAACCGCATTTGGTTTATGTAACTGACCTTTTAATACAGCGGGGGTTCCAATTGTTCGAACAAGCTTTCCGGTTTTGTCTATAAGTCTGATTGTTCCTTTTATCTCATCTGGAACAAGAAATTTGCCAGAGGATATAATAGCAAAATGATTAATCCAATTTAAATCAGATGGCACCGATTTCATTGGAAGTCGTTTCAGTTTTACATGACTGAAGCGAACCCGTCCGCCAGAGCTTTGTAATCCAACATAACCAGCAGGGAATTTGAGCGATGCTCCAATCAGAATTTCTTTACTGTCGAGTAGAATAGTACACTGGTCATCATCTCGATTTACCCTAAGAGTAAGTTGGTGTTTTACACTCGGTTTGATTTCCTCAGTTTTTGTTGAGTAAGTTCCATTGAATTCACCATTCTGGAAATAACCAAACAATAAAATTGCGCTGCCATCGAATCTAACCATCTGTGCATAATCGATATTATCACGTTGACGAGAAGAGAAAATAAACCCAACTCCCGGATCGCCTTCAAGATGTTCGAATGATACTTCCATTTCGAATGATTCGTTCAGGGAAATATCCAGCATACTTGCACAATCATATTCGATTGATTGCTGGACGTATTTACCATCGATGATTTGCCAGTTACCTTTCACCGTGTGCCATGTGGGACTTCCATCTGCACCGTTCTGATAGTTTTTAAAATTATCAGTAAAGATTATTTGTTCCTTCGTTTTTGTTTGAGTGGCAACCGTGGCGATAGATAACAGAATAGAAAGGAATAATAGATACTTTTTCATGGATTCTCTTTGGACCATAGCGGAAATGTAATAACTAGAAAGATTTTTACTTTTATGCAGATCCGAAGGGTTCCTTCGGAAAGGCATCCCTTGGGACATTTTTACTTTTGCATTGTTTTTGCTGAAGGTGGGAGTTTCCGCCAGAGGCGCTTGCCAGCCCGTTGTTTGGCTGGGATCAGCCATCGGCTGAGAACCCACATTCGCTGCTTCTGCATTAGTGCTGAAGATGGGAGTTGAACCCACACCCGGGGTAAGCCGGACTGGATTTTGAGTCCAGCGCGTCTGCCAGTTCCGCCACTTCAGCAAATATCTATGAACCTAATATTTTGTTTAATTCTTTTCGACCAACGCCAGTTTTTAAGAATTGTTCTCGTTTTGCTGCTTCAATTCTATCCTTGTACTCCTCGACGTGTATAAGTTCGAATGGTCTGCGTCCTTTTGTTGCTGCGACCTCACCATTATTGTGCTGTCTGATTCGACGGGCAACGTTATTTGTTAAACCGATATATCTTTTACTATCCTTCAAGGATTTCAAAATATAAACGTATTGCATTTTTAGTCTCGCTCGACTTTGGTGAGATAGTGTGGTCACCAAAGGCGACGAATCTGCCTTTACATGTCTTAACATGGAGTTCCGCCTTTACCCGCCTCTTGCTCGCCTCTGGCGAGCCGGCGGGACTTCAGCAAGTGAAACAATTAATTATTTATTTTAAAATTAATTGGACATTAATATAAGAAACTTCGTTTGAGTATGCAAAAATAAAAAACCCCAGCACATTAAGAACTGGGGTTATTCACTAATCCACCAACCAATCATTTTAAGAGGAGGTGTGTTTTCCACATCGCCTTATTTATACAATGAGTATGCCATGAGCAGATTTGCCATTTATTCATATTATTAAGAACTTCCTATTTGACAATCAGTATTTTTTTCTTCTTTAGAGGTACACAGTACCTGATCGCAATTCACTATCTTTACCAAACAATTGGCATACCCACGTTCAAATTTTAATTTAATGGA
>CAYGZC010000178.1:0-22123 GCA_964354225.1 uncultured Chlorobiaceae bacterium
TAAATAAATCGACATTATGTATTTTGTTGCTTCGCATTTTGTTTCCACCTTTCGTCTGTAGTATTCTTAATATAATACATCGAATAAGGTTTGGTGCTTGTTTTTAAAAAATATTTATACTAATTTTTCAGAAGTCTCGTATTATAAATTGAATGTATTTTTGTATCGGAGGAACTTTATATATATGATAAACCAATCTATCGTAACCGATGTGAAGCATCAATGCTAATTCACGAGGAGTTTTAAGCTTGGGGAAATCTTCTTTTATTACTTGCTCTTCAGTTCTAACACCCATTTGCCTATTACAATTATATAAAGGGGGCATCTATGCATCTATTTAAGCCTATTGCATACTAGAACGAAACACATACAACTCATACATTATGTACATGTTCGCATAAAGCTTGCCTTGATTTTCACCGTTGCAGTAACAACAACGGAAATGAATAGTATGTCATAAATGCCTCATTGGAAGTTTTATTCTATTGATTTTTAACTAACCGCAATTCAATTTAACAATATCAAAATATACATCCACTTTTTATTAATCATGTTACATTTAATCTTACAAAATTCATGGATGATAATCAACCACTCAGTGGCGGATTATCCACCACTATCTGGTGCAGGAAAGAAAGGGTTGAAGGGAAAAAGGGAGATACGGTAAGGGAATCTCAGTTTTTGATTATCTCCACAATTGCATCCAGCGCACGTTTATCTTCCGATTGTCCAAGCCAGAATATTGCCGACTTGCGCACTTCCGGATTGCGGTGAGTGCGGGCAATGTTTATTAAGGAAGTGATTGATTCATTGTCAGATAACTGTGTAAGCGCAAAGACTGCCTGCTTTTGCACCTCGGTGTCGTCATCGTTTTGAGCGATGTCATTAATTACTAACGCTGCTTTTTCCGATGCTCGTTGACTGAGCCAGAACATCGCTTTATTTCTAACATTGCGATCATCAGATTCGCGGGCTAATTTGATTAGTGACTCGGTAGCTTTCTCATTTTCTATTTGGCTAATCGCAAAGATCGCTTTCTCGCGAACATCTTCAGACTTATCTTTTTGTGCTGTGCCCATGAGAGTTGTTAGAGCTTCGTCTGTATTTTGCTGTCCCAACCAGAAAGCAGCTTCTTCACGAAGAGAGTTTTTCGAATCGCTTGCCAGAATTCCTTTCAGAAAAAGGAACGTTTGATCCGATGCTTCGTGCAAACCAACCGCTCTGACAATATCCTCCTGAATATCGGCTGATGAAATATTCTTGAATTGCTCTCTCAGAAAAGTTATACTTTGTTCATTATTGAATCCACTCAGCCAGATCAGTGGATCGTTCTCAAGGTTAACATGGAGTGAGAGATTGCTAATCTTAATATCATCGAGTTCTCTATTCGAGGTACCATTGAAATGAAAAAGGATCCCTATCTCTTTGGTAACTTTCTTCCGCGGTTTGTCATCAGCTCCAGCAGAAACCATGCCTTCGATGATTTGACAATATCCAATATCCATATCAGGTTGATCGATGTTGTTAAGCCGAGCTCCCGAGATAATCTTGGAAAGCGTGGGATGATTTCGTTTCTTTTCAGAATAATAGGAACCGATGAATGAATGTTCATCCATTATACGCTGGATGCTGTAACCGATCCAGTATCCATAATGGTATCCTTTAGCTGCCGCTTCCTTATGAGCCATCTCGAAACATTGACCGAGAGTTTTACCGGAATCTTTAGTTTGAATAGTCTGCCCGATTGTTGCCATATACCAGATCAATAATGCTGTCAGGATTATTATGTATGTTAGAAATAATCGCTTCATAGTTTACTCCTTCGGTTTGCTTTCTAAAATTTCAACTAGCGCAGCTCGCGCTTTCTCGGTACCGATTTGACCGAGCGCCGTGACTGCGGCACTGCGAAGTTTTTTATCCGAACCTTTTTTTGCAATGTCGGTAAGAACCGGAACCACTTCATCGCTTTCGGTATTACCGAGTGCCATAATTGCAACGTGCTGCAATTCTACATCGTGACTTTCCCGCAATATCTTCACAAGAACTTTAATCGCCGCTGGATTATCTTCGTTCGCGATCTGGTAAATCGCCTGCTTCTGTACTTCGGGTGATTTAGTTTTCTCTATGATAGCAAGCATTATATCGGCATTTTTTCCTTCCGATGCATTGTTCAGCGCGTAGAGTGCGGTCTTTGCAATTCTTTCATCTGAATGGTTGATAGCAACATCCATCAGAAAATCTCTGACCGATTCACCACCGTGATTTCCCAAACTGTAAAGAGCGGCATCCTGAACTTTTTCTTCCTTACTTGTTCGGAATACTTCTTTAAGAATTGCAAATGCTTCCTCGTTGTCTATGTTGCCTAAAGAATAGGTTGCTGTAACGCGGAGCTTCTCGTCTTCACCGGAAAGTGCCGCTTCTTTGAGTGTGCTGAGCGCAATTTCATCTTCACGGTTAACAAGTGAGTACATCGCTGCCTCGCGTACTTCGCGGTGTTTGGCTTCTTTCATTATCCGCAGCAACTCCTTTGATGCCTGTTTTGTGTCCACGTTACTAAGCGCATACGTTGCGGCTTTGGCAAGGTCTTCATTATTGTCGGTTCGCGCCAGTTCACCGAGGAAAGGACCAATGTCGGCATCTTCTGTATTACCCAACGAGTATAGTGCAACAGTGCGGATATCAATATCAGCATTCGATTTGATAATCTGCTTCAGATAACTTACAGCGTCCTCACCACCTGCATTGGCAAGAGCATAAATTGCATCCTTGCGGATTTTCGAATTCGGGTCCTTCGCAGCTATCTCATTTAACTTCTTACGACTTTCAGGTTTCTCAATGTTTCCCAACATATAAACGATATTGGCTCTCAATTTGTCGCTTTTCGCATTATCGTAAAGTGATATAAGAGTAGGAAGGGATTTCTCATTATCCATATTACCCAGTGCATAAAGCGCAGTAAGCTTTACCTCCTCATCGTCTTCTTCATCCATACCGCGGACAAGTTCTTTATATTGGGGTTTTCCTTCCCTAGCAAGCTGATACGCTAAATTTACCATTGTTGACTTTGCATCGCTTGTCCACTTACTCTTAGGATATGATTTGATAAAATCCTGATAGCACTTGAAAATATCTTCCCGGTTTTCTCCTAACTTGTCCCGTGTGTAACACTGCCAATAGTATGAGGCATCCGTATAGCTGCTCTTTGGATATTGTCGATAATAATCGGCAAAAGCTTTCTGCGCATCCGACCATTTTTCGTCCAGAATATATCCATAAGCTTTTTCGTATGCTTTTATAGCTGCATTGTGAGAAGATTCCTGCGCGTAAACGATATTGGAAAGGAATGATAGAATAAAAATAAGACAGATTACTTGTCTCATAATATTTTTCGAGTTGAATATATATTGAGTCATTGTGATATCTCCAATTATAATTTATTGTTCTCAGTTTTATCGGACGTTGATTCACGTACCGCAGAGCGAATTTCTTCAACGTTAATTTTGAATAGAATAGATTTCTGATCGACACCCCGTTTTACCATTTCAACGGCGGGAACGCCGGGTTTCACCTCGATGTTTGCAAGCTGCAATAGAATAATTTCAAGATCGTGAATGAGCTGCTTCAATTGTTGTTGATTCGGTTTGTCGAGCGCGTTTTTAAAGTAGCTTGCCTGCTGGATAAGCTGTCGTGATATATGCTGCTGTTTTGCCCGAGTAATAGCAGAATAATTCTCATCGCTTGCGTTCATGATGCCAAGAAGTAAGTTTTTTGACTTGCCGAGATATACAAGCGCTTGTGTTGTAACAGAATCCTCAACGGTGGCGGTAGAAGAAATTGATGGATTACTACCCGGCTGATCTGTCGTTGTTTTTACAGACCAGAATGTCCGCCCGATATAAATTCCAACAACAATAAGAAACATTGCTGCAATTACGTATGCCCACGCAGGAACGCGAGCAGGGTGCCATTTAAATTTCTTTTCGAAAGGAATCGTTTTGTCTTTCAGTTGCTCCGATTCAATTTGGTTGTGAAGAACCTTCCAATAGTTATCCCAGCTTGTCTTATCTGGCTCAATACGCTTGCGCCGACTCATGAGGTTGAGCGTCTCTTGCATCTGTTTATATTGCGTTGAACAACTCCGGCACGAAGCGATGTGTGCATCGAACTCCCGCCAGATTTCTGGGGTAAGCTCAGCATAAAGAGCTTCAGTAGTTTTATGCTCAAATTGTTTGCAATTCATAATTATTATCCTTCCAAACCTAAATCATTTTTATAGAACGCCAACTCTTGTCGTAATTTTTGGATTGCCCGGAAAAGAAGAGTCTTCACCGTTCCATCAGTTATCTCTAATGTCTCAGCTATTTGTTTCAGCGGGAGATCGTGATAATGCCGCAGGACAAACACTGATCGCTCCCGCGAAGTCAATTGGTGCAATGCTCTATCTATATTCTCCTGGATCATTTTTGAATCAGCCGATTTATCTGGTAGAGCAGCATCACCGCAAAAAACATTATTGTTTTTATCGTTTTCTATATCTTCCGTGCGTTTCATTATCTTCGTTGTGCCCGATTTATAGTGATCGTAACAAGTGTTCACTGTGATGCGGTAAAGCCATGAGCTCCATTTTGCATCACTGCGGAACTGCTGGAGCGAGCGGTACGCTTTCAGAAAAACTTCCTGCGAGAGGTCTTCCGCGTCGTGCCGGTTGCTTGTAAGGTCGTATGCAAGCCGGTAGACGTTAATCCTCGCACGCTCAACGAGTAGGCGAAACGATTCCATTTCGCCGCGCTGTGCGCGGTCGATGAGTTCCCGCTCGTCTGTCATTGCTGTTCCTTCATTCATACTTTAAGACGAGAATAGTTGAAATAAAGTTTACAGAATATAATATTTTATTAAAGAAAAGGGTATAGATCGGTGGATATCGTTGAAACAAAAGAAGTTATAGTGAGGTAATCAGCAGTTTAATTGCAGCAATTATTAAAACGATTCCAAGTAATCTCCGTAGTGTAACATTTGAAAATTTCCTTGACCCCCAGAATGAACCGGCAAATCCACCGACGATAGCCGCACAGAGATACGGTAAAAGTGAGCCGATAAAAAATCTGTCGTCGATAATTCGACCCAATATGCCAGCGATAGAATTTGTAACAATAAACAATGCCGATGTTGCCGCTGTGAATTTGGGGTCTGCCCATTTCAGCAAAAGAATTATCGGACTCAAAAATATCCCGCCGCCAATACCAACTACACCGGAGATAAAACCAACTGCACCGCCGGTAGGTAATGCAATTTTCATACTGGGTAGAGTGTACTTCAAATTTCCATCTGTATCAGATTCAAATTTTATTATCAGCCGAAATGCTGCGGAGATAAGTGCGATTGTTAGAAGCAAACCGTATATTTGTTTTGGAATATGGATCATACCGCCGATGAATGCCAAAGGAATGGAAGATAGCAAAAAGGGAATCGTGAGTTTAAAAGAGAAAAATCCGGAGCGGTAATAAAAATAGAATGCAATTCCGGCAACTATAATGTTGAGCAGCAGTGCAGTTGAAGACATTTGGTCTGCCGGAAAAGCAAAAAGCGATAACACTGCAAGATATCCCGATGCACCGCCGTGACCAACGGTGGAATAAAGGAATGCCACAAGAAAAAACAAACTACAAATTAATAAAATTACCGGGATTGATAATTCCATATCGATTAATTATTCCCCCAGAATTTGTACGCACACTTCTCGTGTGCGAGGTCTGTTATCAAAATCAATTAGTACGATTTGCTGCCATGTTCCTAACTGCAGATCGCTATTGATTATCGGTACCGAGAGTGATGGACCAAGTAAAGAAGCTCTCACATGAGAGAATCCGTTTCCATCACCCCATCGTGCATCGTGATCGTAATGGATGTTTTGCGGTGTCAATCTTTCGATTGCTTTTTTGAGGTCTTCAACAACTCCTGGCTCATATTCGATTGTGGTGATGCCGGCAGTTGAACCCGGGACAAAGACCACCGCAATTCCGTTTGAGATATTCGATTTACCGATTGCATTCTCTACTTTCGGGGTAATATCTTTTATATCGCTGAAGCCATCCGTTTTTATCTGAAACAACGACGAATAAACTGCCATAATTGGTTCCTTCAATAATATTTCTTATTGTGATTCAACTACAAGAAGTTAATTTTTTTATTAAACATAACAAAATGAGAATATTAGCACTCACCGATATCCATGCCGCCTATCAAAAAGCGGAGGAGATCATCACCAAAGAATCTCCCGATATTTGCATTATCGGTGGAGATTTGACGACTGTTGGAACGGTAAAGGAAGCGGAAAAAGCAGTCCTAAATTATCAACAACTCTGCCCACGGCTTTTTTGTCTCGCTGGTAATATGGACTTAGTTCAACACGACGACTTGTATATACGGTTAGGCGTTTCTCTCAACGCTCAAGGCGTTGTTATTGAGCACGTTGGATTTTTTGGTGTTTCATCTGCACCGATTTCACCACTTCAAACTCCTTATGAAATCACCGAAGAAGAAATCTTTCGAAGAATTCACGAAGGATACAGACATGTTAAACAAGCCAAGAAAAAAATTCTTGTATCGCATGCACCGCCGTACGGCACGAAGGTGGATATAACTCATTCAGGTATTCACGTTGGAAGTACATCTGTTCGTAATTTTATTGAAGAATATCAACCGGATGTTGTTATCTGCGGACATATTCACGAAGGACGGGGACAAGACGGAATCGAAAATAGTCGGATTGTAAATTGCGGTGCTGCAAAGCAGGGAAATTATGTTATTGTGGAAATTCTTAGAGATGAATTCGAGATTAAAAATTTGCAACTTTTTAGTTACACTCCATAAACGACGAAAGCGGCAAGGTCATTACCGCTTTCGGTGAACGATTGTTTTGTGCAAATGGAGTGTCTGGATTTATCCAGGTTTCTTCTCTTCCTTTTGCTCTACTTTCTTCTCTAATTCCCCGCCTTTTTTCTCGATCTTCTCACCCTTCTTTTCTAGCTTATGGGCTTTCTTTTCTAATTTCTTGCCTTTGTGTTCCATCTTCTTACCGGCTTTTTCTACTGCTTTTCCTTTTACTTCCTCACCTTCTTTTACCATATCCTCACCCTTCTTTTGCATCATCTCACCCTTTTTCTCCATCATCTCACCTTTTTTCTCTATCATCTCACCTTTTTTCTCTATCTTATGAGCTTTCTTCTGCATCATCTCTGCTTTCTTCTCTACCTTTTCAACCGGTTTATCTTGTGCAATAAGCTGCGATTGCACAAACACAAACGCAATCAAAACTACCAGTATTACGATTAGTTTTTTCATATTGATCTCCTAGAATATTTTTGTGAATAAAATTGTTTGTGTACTTATTAATATGGTTCCAATTTAGGAAGGAAGGATCGTAAAGTCAATTAATCAGGAATTAAATTTTCTTAATCTCCTTGATATTCTCAGGAGATGTAAAAAAAAGTTTATAAACGCTGAATTAGTTTCTGAAGCTCTGTTGTTGCTTTTGCAATAGATTTATGTTCGTCGAGCGTTAGAAATTCTTTTTTCCGAAAAATCCAGGTACCATCTATCATGACAGAATCAACATTTTCTGACCCAGATGAAAAAACGATTGACGAATAGATATTGTTAAGTGTAGAATAAGGATTTTGAATATTTGCAAGGTTTAAGAAAGTCAGGTCGGCTTTCTTGCCGACTTCAATACTGCCGATTTCATTCCCAAGCCCAAGTGCGCGTGCGCCATTGATAGTTGCCATCTCGAAAACCGACTTTGCAGTCATAGCGGTAGGACCATGTAACGGTTTCTGTATAAGTGAAGCAAGTCGCATTTCCTGGAACATATTCAGGTTATTGTTGCATGGTGCACCATCAGCACCAAGAGAGACGGTAACGCCCATCTTGAGCAGTTTAGGAATATTTGCGATGCCTGAACCAAGCTTTAAATTCGAAGAAGGGCAATGGGTAACATTCGTTTTAGTCGATTTGAGGAGCTTGAATTCATTTTCATTCAGGTGAACACAATGAGCAAGGCAAGTTCGTTCTGATAGCAATCCCAATTCGTGAAGGAACTCTATGTTATCCATTTTACAACGATTGCGAACTCTTTCAATTTCAATTTTATTTTCTGATGCGTGAGTATGAAACAACATCCCGTGGAAACTATTGATCATCTCATAAGCATCGCGCATAAGAGTGTCTGAACAGGAGAGAACAAATCTTGGTGCAACAGCGTATTTGATTCTCTGATTATATGAATTATGCCAGCGTTCTGCTAAGGCAAGCGTTGAACGAAGCGAATCTTTGATTGGTTCTTTTAATTTTGGAAAGATGTCGTTAACATCCATCATTGTCTTGCCAACAAATGCACGCAGCCCGGTTTCACCGATTGCCTTGATGATTTCTTCTTCGTGATAGATACTTCCCATATCAAGAATTGTAGTAGTCCCCGATCTAATTAACTCTGCAATCCCAACTTTCGCTGAAATGTACATTGATTGTTCATTGTGGGCGGCTTCCATTGGAAAGATTTTTTCTCGGAGCCAATCGAGAAGCTGCAGATCGTCTGCCAGTCCGCGGAAAAGTGTTTGGCAAAGATGAAGATGTGTTTGCACAAATCCCGGGATGATCACCAAATTACTTGCATCGAAAATTTCAACGTGAGAATTTTCAATTTTTGAGTTTGCAGGGAGAATAGCTGCAATATGATCATTCTCAATAAGTAATGATGTACCCTGAAGAATTTCATTTTGTGGATTCATCGTGACAACAGTTCCACCCCGGATGAGCAGAGACATGCAAAGACCTTAATAATTTAATAATTGATAATCATAATTATATTATAACTGGAATGCAAAAATAACATTCGCCAGGTAAAAAAAACAACATCGGAAACAATGAACACTTGAAAACGGTTGCCCGATTTTGTGTGAAATAAAACTACCCGCCAACAGCGTTAATCGTTTTCACACACTCTGTTTCCTCATTTAAAACTTTTCTGATTGTTCTCAACATTTGATCAGGATCATATGGCTTTGAAATGAATCCGTTCACTGTTGCCATTAGCTTTTCAGATTTTATTGTAGGATCGAGGTAACCAGTGGCGATAAGAACTTTGATGTTGTTATCTATCGCTCTGATTTCTTGAAATGCTTCCCATCCGCTTTTCTTCGGTAAGCCAATATCCATAATGATGAGTGAGATTTCAGATCGATGTTCTTGAAATGCTTTCAAAGCTCTTTGACCATCCATTGCTGTAATAATTTTATAGCCATAACCTTTAAGCAAAGCAGAGACCGATTGTAGAATAGTATCCTCGTCTTCAACAAGTAGAATGGTTTCAGAACCACGAGATATCGTTTCTTGTGATTCGGTATATTTTTCAGATGGTATTTGTACGTGTTCCATAACCGGCAAATATATATAAAATGTCGTTCCAACACCGACACTACTCTTTACATCTATAAAACCCTTGTGTGCCATAACAATACCGTAAACAACCGCAAGTCCTAAGCCAGTCCCCTTCCCCTTTTCTTTTGTTGTAAAGAAAGGTTCAAAAACCCGGCTTCGAACATTTTCACTAATGCCCGATCCTGTATCAGTCAGAGAGAGGCAAACATATCTATCTTCTTTTGCAGCGGAAAATATTTTCTTAACATCCCCGCCCATAATCACTTCACATTTAATTAAAATGGATCCCCTCTCCGGCATAGCATCACGTGCATTAACACATAAATTAATAAGAACTTGACTAATCTGATTAGGATCGGCATAAATTGGAGGTACCGTCGAATCAATGGATACTTCCACTATGATAGTTCTTGGAAAAGTCTCCCCGAGTAATCTTTTCAGGTCTTCGATGACGACACTAAGCTGCAGCGACTTGAATTGTATATCAGTCTTTCGTGCAAAAATTAAAATCTGCTGAACTAATTTCGACCCTCTTTCTATTGCCTCTTTATTAACATCGATGATCCTGGTAATTCGTGAATCATCAATTGGTCTTCTATTCAAACTGTTTGTGTTTAATAACATAATTTGAAGCAAGTTATTGAAGTCATGTGCGATGCCACCGGCAAGCGTTCCCAGACTTTCCATTTTTTGGGCTTGGCGAAGTTGTTCTTCCAAGAATTTTCGTTCAGTAATGTTTCTGCCAACACTTACAAAACCAGAAACTTCTTCTTCCTCAAAAATCGGAGTAAAAGAAAAGTTCATAGGTATTTTTTTGGTATCCTTGCAGATGATGTTCGCATCGAAATAGCCCTCCTTCATCTTTTTTTGAAGAATGTAGGTGCGATAATCATCGAGATAGTTTTTTTGGTCGATAAATTTATCGAATCGTTGACCGATGAGCTCTTCTTTACTGTATCCGATCGATTTCAATACCGTCTCTCCCTGAATCATTACAATCTGGAAATTTTGATCCAGTGTTATGAAGATATCATTCATCACTTCAAGCGCCGATTTCAAAGCATCGTACATTGTGTTCATAATGATTTTATGACGAAAAATGACATAGACTGAAATAACAAGCGCAAATGTACATAAGTAAAAGTACCACTCAGCATTTAACTTCAACACTCCAAAAAGGATTGAATCGGTGAATGGACCCGGCAAGATAAGCAGCAGTGCGATAGAATAAAGAAACATTATATTCGATTTTCGAATATTTTTTATGAAATTGCGGTTTATCTCGAACAGCATCGCGATACCAATACTGAAAAATATCGACATCCAGGTCAGATAGAAAATATATCCATTCGGGGTGATAATTCCATTACCAGAAAATGGTCTCGGAATATACTCAAGTAAAATCATCGCATAAGCAAACAGCCCGGTTACATAAATTCCCGTGCTTGCCCTTAACGATTTAATGATTTCCCTTTTCTGAGCAAAGTAGAGAATAAAATGAATAAATAGGAATGGATACAAGGCATAGATGAAAAGAATCGCCTGTTCAATAATTTGCTTGGAATGTGTGTTCAGTGGCAGCGATAAACAATAAGTGCCGATCCCAAAGGTTACCAAACAAAGCACGCAAAAAAAATAATATCTTGTTATTTGATTTTTATGGGATTTTAAACAGATGATGATGGATAAAAGAAAGTTTGCAGCGGTGTAAGCAACCGAAACGGTAAAATATGTCATTAATGTTACTCCCTTCGTTTATTGTAATTTGTTTAAATTTCATTACTCAATTTCTTTGAATATTTCGGAAACGTTTTAATTTTCCCTCGATCGTTGCAATAAGAAGGTCAGGATCCATGGGTTTTGTTATATAATCATCGACACCGAGTTGTACCCCAGAACGGATGATCACTCCATCCTGAAGAGCGCTCATAAACACAAACGGAATATTGCGTAAGTTTTCTCGTTCCTGGACAGCTTTAAAAAATTTAAACCCATCAAGCTCTCCGACACCAAATTTTATGTCACTCAATATTAAATCGAAAGCTTCTGTGTCAAGTTTTTCTAATGCACTATTTATATCGGGTGCGGTGATAACCTGATAATCGCAACTGTACAGCATGTCTTCCAATGATTTAAGAAGTAACAGATCGTCATCGACAATAAGAAGCCGACCTTTGGTAATAAGCCGTTGGAAACACGACAGGATATAAGGTTCAAGCCGGGTTGCCTCTTCAGTAGTTATATTAAACTGCTGCTTCAATCTGTCGAGTTCATCGGTATTGTGGGCATCAAGCTCACCGTAATGAATTTTCTTCTCAACATACCTTGAGTACAGTTCCAATCTCACGTCGGATTCTACATCTAAATGCTCATCGAATGTCAATTCTAAAAGTTCTTTTAACTTCATTAAATCCCGCGCCTCATCAACCGATGGTTGACCCTGCCGATAGCATGTATACATTTTCTGTTTGTAAAGATTTAATCGCTCTACTTTGGCTTCAGGAATCTTTGCTCCCAATAATTCCATCTTATGATCATATTCCTGTGCAACCCGCTCAAGGCGGGCAAGAAAGGTTGCCTCCATTTCATTCCGTAGATCGGTTCGCACTTTCTGAAGCTGCTCGTTTTGTTTTTGGATTAGCTGCTCGTATTCCGATTCCAACCTCTTCTTCTCGGCTTCAATTGTTGCGTTTGCCTCCTTTTGAATTCGATCCCGTTCTTCTGCAATTTGTTTCTCATACCTTTGGTGGAATTCCGTTTCTAATTCTTTCCGCAAAGTAATCCGTCGTTGTTCAAATTTTTCTTCCTCAATCTCACGTAGAATTTTAAGTTGTTCTTGAACCCGCCCTTCAATAACAGAGTTTAGCTCATCTTCCTTCATAAGGTAAGCTTGCTCAAGCTTTCCTTTCGCTTCCTCAAATTGGTGCTTTAATGTCTCCTGCTCGGATATAAGCTTCGCTTGAAATTCTGCGCGAAATTGCTGTTCAATTTTTTCACGCTCTATTTGTAATTGTTGTCTGCTCTGTTCCTGAAATAACGCTTCAGTTTTCCGCAGCGATTCGAGTAATTTTGTGTTGGACTTTTCTTTTAATAATTGTTCACGTTGCTGGGATGCCTGCCGTTCCTTTTCTAATATTTCATCTTGCTCCTGCTTCAAACGATTTTGAAGATTCAGCAAATCAGTTTCATATTGCTTTGTCAGTTCTGACCTAATGCTATCTTCCATCTTGCCAAGCTCGGATTTATGCTTTTTTTCTAACTGCTTCTCAGCTTTGGCAATTTCTTCTTCAAGTCGTTTCTTTTCCGCCTCGAGTGTTTCTTTTGTCTCTGTTTGGATTCGTTTGCGTTCTTCTGCAAGCTGATTTTCATACTTTAACTGAAAGTCTGCCTCAAGTTCCTTTCGAAGTGCTGCACGTTTTTGCTCATACTTCTCTGCTTCGGTTTTACTGAGAGTATCAAGTTTCTCTTGCACCCTTTTTTCGACTTCAGCATGAAATTCGTTTTTCTTTACAAGATAATTCTCTTCGAGCTTTGTTTTTACCTTCTGATATTCTTGCATCAATAATTTTTTATCTTCCACTAATTTAGCTTCAAACTCGGATGCTAATGATCGTTTGACTTGTTCCCGCTCAACCTCAAGTTGTTGTTGGTTTTGTTTCTGTAAAACTGTTTCGGTCTTTTGCAATGTACCAACAAGTTTTTGGTTGAATTGTTCTTTCAGTGTTTGCTCACGTTCTTGGAATGCCTGTTTCTCTTTTACCGGCAGTTCTTCTTGCTCCCGTTTTAAACGATCTTGAAGGTTCTTCAAATCAGATTCGTATTGTTTGGTAAGCTCGGTCTTCATTTCGTTCTCAATGAAGGCAAGCTCTGCTTCATGCTGCTGACCGAGTCGCTCTTCGGCTTTTGTAACTTCTTCATCTAATTTTTGTTGATGCTGCTGTTCTAATTGTTTACGTGCCTCTTCAATCTGATGATCAAATTTTGTCTTAAGGGTCTGCCGCTGAAGCTCAAGTTTTCCGCGTTCCTCCTCAAGAATTTTAGCGGCGTGTTCTTCTGCTTTTCGTAATTCTTGTGTAAAACGGATTTTGTACTCACCCTCAATCTGCTGCCTGAGTTTCTGTTCCAGCATCTCACGGGTCATTTGATCGTCCTTAGAAATTTCTTTTTGTGGGTGAGTTTCTATATGAGCTTGAGGTTGATTAATAGGAGGACTTGATGCGATATTTTTATGACTCGGAACAATTTTATTTTCAAACAACGCGATGCGTTCTTCGAATGCAACAATGAAGGGATTCCGTGGGTCTAATTTCTTTGCATGAGCAATCTCAATTTTAGCTTCTGAAAATTTACTCTCGGTTATCAGCTTATCCGCCTGCCTTAAATGTTGACGAAATATTTCGCGAGCAGAATCCTGTAAAACTGTTGGTGAATTTTTCGATAAACTAGCACCGTTTTCCAAGGTATTCCCCTTTTATTGTTTGTTTTCCCAAAATATATTTGTTATCCCGACCTTTAGGTCGGCTTTCTCATAAATTCCAGATAGTTAAATATATAAAAATGATATTAAATATCAAATGAATTAGTATAACCAGTTGCTTTATAATAGACATCGAAATTTGACATTCTCCAGAAAAAACAGTATTTTCAGCCACAGAAAAAATGCTCAAAATTCTAAGGAATTTAAGGGTATGAATAAAAATGTTTTATTTTTTGCCGTATTAGTGGTTTTATTAACGACTTTATTGACTGAAGCCGATGCACAGCTTTATGAGAGGAAAATAATCGAATATGTAAAAATGATTTCTGCAGGACAGGGTGAACAGGTTGCAATAAAATTGCCTGATTTAAAAAAGAAAATTCCACGTTCTGCCGGATTGATATATGTGGAAGGACTTATCGCCACAAAAGGAGATGAAGCGATCAAGTGTTTTAAAATTATCGCCGATAGCTTTCCCCATAGTGAATGGGCAGATGATGCCATTGCACGTTTATTTGAATATCATCAAAGTGTTGGTGATCCGAAAGACGGAGAACAAAATTATGAGCGGCTAAAAAATGAATACCCAACTTCTCCATATTTAACAACAAATTATTTACGTGAGGTAAGATTTTCACAGGATAGATTACCGCAGAACCAAGAAAATGATTACGCGGTTCAAATTGGTGCATTTACGATCCGCGAGAATGCAGAAAAACTTCGACAACGTTTTATAACAGAAGGATACAAAGTTGATATCTACGAAAATCTGCTGGATGGAAAAACTCTTTTGTATCTTGTCTGGGTTGGTTCCTTTGTCACTGAGGAGGAAGCAGAGCAATTACGCAGCGAAATTAAAAAGAAATATAATATCGATGGACTGATTAGAATTCGTAGCAGCTGGAAAAAATGGTAGAGAGAGAATAATTCTATTCTCTTTAAAAGCTGTATGGTGACCGTGGGGTCGTACTTCCATTACTTCTCAAATCGTTTTGGATCTATCACACGGGCTCTGGCTAGTTATTAAAATTTTTATCGTTTATAGGATTTGCTGCTTGCTTCTAAATGGTTCAATTACCAGATTAGAGTATGCAGAAAACTGAATAATGATTCTATAGTGAGAATGGTTTTTGTCAACACAAAAATATTGAAAGGAAATTCAGATTGAAACGAACAATTAATCTCCGGTCTAAATTGACATCACTGACAACGCTTTTTACTTTTAGTTTACTATTAATAATCCCGAGTTTCTTGCTCATCGCTCAACCCAAGCGTCCTTTAGAAATCGAAGACCTTTTTCGTATAAAGCGCGTGAGTGATCCGCAGCTCTCTCCAGATGGAAAATGGATTGCATATGTCGTTACAGATGTTGACAAAGCTGCAAATAAAATGAACAGCGACATCTATTTGATTCCGGCAACTGATGGTGAACCAAGAAAGTTGACTTCAAATCCAAGCAGTGATGCTAATCCACGATGGTCGCCAAACGGTAAGACAATAGCGTTTGTATCGGGTCGGTCGGGCGATTCACAGGTTTGGTTGATTGACATTGATGGTGGCGAGGCGAGACAACTTACAAAATTATCTACCAGTGCTTCAAATCCGATCTGGTCGCCGGATGGAAAAATGATCGCATTCGTTTCAACCATCTATCCCGAATTTTCCGATAAACCATTTAATGAAAGTGATGAGTTGAATAAGAAAAAAGACGAGGATAAGACAAAAAGCAAAGTAAAAGCACGTATAATGACGAAGCTCTTATATCGACATTGGAATGCCTGGGTTGATGATAAACGCCAGCATATTTTTGTTATGTCGATTGATGGCGGCGAGCCAAAGGACATCACGCCTGGTGATAGGGATGCTATACCAACCTCATCAACATTTTCTGCGGGAGATGATTTTACTTTTTCGCCCGATGGAAAAGAAATTGCATACACTGCAACACCGACGGAGAATGAAGCATGGAATACAAATCACGATATCTACACAGTTTCAATTCATGGATCCAATCGGAAACAAATTACAAACAATCCGGCAGCGGATGGATTCCCACGCTACTCAAAAGATGGAAAATACATAGCTTACCGTGCTCAAAAGAAACCTGCCTTCGAAGCAGATAAGTGGGAATTAATGCTGTGCAACCTATCGAGCGGAAAGATTGAAAGTTTGACTGAAAATTTTGACGCTTCTGTTCAGGTATTCCAATGGACTTTAGATGGCAGTAGGATTTATTTTCCATCCGAGGAGAATGCAAATCAACAAATATTTTGTTTGTCTGTGAAAGAGAAAAAAGTCAATAAGGTTTTTGAGGGCGGTGTGAACGCCGATGTTAATGTTTCCTCTGATGGGAAGATGCTTTGTTTTAGCCATCAAACGCTATCAAGACCTATTGAAATCTATACTGCTTCAACCGATGGTAAGAAAGTGAAAAAACTGACAGGTGTGAACGATAATCTCTTTGATGCGCTTACAATGAACGAAGCAGAAAGTATCACTTACACAGGTGCTGGTGGTTCGACAATTCAATCGTGGTTGATCAAGCCGCCTCAATTTTCTGCAGATAAAAAATATCCGCTTGTATATCTTGTTCACGGTGGACCGCAAGGTGCATGGGAGAACGGCTGGCACTTCCGGTGGAATGCACAAATTTGGGCAGCTCAAGGATATGTCGTAATGGCGCCGAATCCTCACGGTTCAACCGGCTTCGGGCAAAAATTTGTCGATGAGATCAGCGGTGACTGGGGTGGAAAAGCATTCGAAGACCTAATGAAAGGCGTTGAGTACGCCGAGAACCTTCCGTATGTTGACAAAGATAAAATGGCAGCAGCAGGCGCTTCGTATGGCGGCTACATGATGAACTGGTTTGCAACACACACGGGTAAATTTAAAACTATTATTACACACGCCGGCGTTTTCAACTTTTACTCAATGTATGGAACTACTGAAGAAGTCTGGTTTGACGAGTGGGAACACGGTGGAACACCATGGGATGTTCCTGAAGAGTACAACAAATTTTCACCACATGCTTACGCGAAAGATCTTTTAAAATATAAAACACCAATGCTTATCGTTCATAATGAGCTTGATTACCGTGTTCCTGTGTCTGAAGGAATGCAGCTTTTCACAACTCTTCAAAGGATGGGAATAAAATCAAAATTTTTATATTTTCCCGATGAAGGACATGGAGTTCTTAAACCGCAAAACAGCGAGTTGTGGCATAAAACTGTATTTGAGTGGCTCGCAGAACATCTGAAATAATGAGATGAAGGATTATCGTCTTAGGGGATTGTTAGTGTTGAAAAAGTTAATTTAAATGAATTATAATACTTGAACCCGAATCGATTCAATGACATTTATTCACAAAATAAATAATATACAGAAAGAAAATAATTCACTTCTGTGCATCGGACTAGATACGGATGTTAGAAAGATACCTACATCAATTCGGAGAACTAAAAATTCACAACTAGAGTTCAACAAAAAGATAATTGATGCAACTAAAGATTTAGTCTGTGCTTACAAATTAAACTTAGCATTCTATGAGGTAGCAGGAAAATCTTATTATAAAACAGTTCATAAAACGCTTGAATATATTCCTAAGAACATAATTACAATTGGGGATGGGAAACGAGGAGATATTGGTAACACCGCCGAGCAATATGCAAAGCTTATTTATGATGATTGGAAGTTTGATACTGCGACTGTTAATCCGTACATGGGAAAAGATTCTGTCGAGCCGTTTATTCAGGATGAAAAACATTGTGCATTTCTTCTTGCATTGACTTCAAATCCCGGCTCAAAAGATTTTCAATATTTAGATGTGAAGGGCAGGCCACTTTATGAGCATGTTGCTGCAAAAGCGATGAGATGGAATACAAAAAATAATATTGGATTGGTTGTAGGTGCAACCCATCCGTTAGAATTAAAACGCATTCGCTCGATGGCGCCAGACATGCCGCTTCTCATTCCGGGCATCGGTGCCCAGCAAGGCGATTTGGAAAAAACTATACGCTACGGCTGCGATAAAGGGGGGGGGCTTGTGCTTATAAACATCAGCCGCGGAATAATTTATGCATCGGGCAGGAAAGATTTTGCAAGAAGGGCAAGAGAAGAAGCGATAAAAATAAAAGATCAGATTAATTATTTTAGAAAGAAATATTTCGGATAAGAAATAAAAGGTAGAACGGAATATCCACTCTGTTCTTCGTGGACAGGAAGGATTTTCGTTCTGCCGTAGAAAATATTTTTGGAGGAATATATGCCAACGGGAAAATTATCATACAATATTCCTGAGCGTTTCTTGCGTCAGCTTTGGAAGAATCAACAATTTGCCGCTTCAAGTTTGAGAACGGTTGGTAATCAAGAAATTGAAATAATTTCAACTGGTCAATCTAACCATAATGGGGGACCGGATTTCACCAACGCCGCCATACGCATCAATGGGATCCTTTATCGCGGTGATGTTGAAATTCACCAGCGAAATCAGGAATGGTTCGAGCATAAACATCATAAGGATGCAAAATATAATTCTGTTGTTCTCCACGTCGTACTTCACCTTGAGCCGACCATCATCCCTCCGGTTACAAAAAGCAAACGAACGATTCCCGTTTTAGTCCTCGACCGATATTTTACTTCATCGTACCGTTCAAATTGGGAAAGGATGATCCTCGATGAACGTGCAGAACGATTGACGACAATCCGATGCCACTCTGCTAATGCAAATGTTGATCCGGTAACGATAAGGAAGTGGTTAGAGAAATTATCTGTTGAGCGAATTGAGCTGAAAGTCCGACGGTTTGAAGAACGTTTGAAAGAACTTGCCGAGGAGCAGCATCTTCAAGTTAAGGAGCCGCCGACCCGGTATAACGAGATTCCTTTTGGTATCAATCCCGAAGACTTGCCACCTCCAACACCGAAATATTCACCCGCCGATTTTCGAAAGGTACATCTATGGGAGCAGTTGCTATATGAAGGCATAATAGAAGCGCTTGGCTACTCTAAAAACCAGCAGCCATTTCTAAAACTCAGCCGAAATCTTCAGCTGAAGTTATTAACTGATCTTATCAGCAGTCAACCACCCGATGAAAATATTTATCATGTTGAAGCGATGCTCTTTGGTGTTGCCGGCCTGCTACCATCAGTTCGTAAACAGATGGATACTGAAAGCAAGCATTACCTACGATTGCTACGGAAATACTGGAAGAAATATCAAACCTTTTACATCAATGAACGATTGGCTGAATCTGAGTGGCAGTTTTTCCGCTTGAGGCCGGAGAACTTTCCGACAGTTCGGCTTGCAGGTGCTGCCCGATTGATCCATAAATTTCAGCAAAAAGGTTTTTTCAAATCTATCATTCAAGATATAAAAAGAAGAGAACAATCAAGTCGAGAAATATTTTCTCTGTTAGAAAAGATTTTTATAATTCCGGCGAATGGTTTTTGGTCGACACATTTTAGATTTGGGGAACTTTCCAAAAAGACTTTAAAAACACTCATAGGTGATAATCGTTCTAATGATATAATCCTCAACGCGATTGTTCCAATCTGCTTATTGTATGCACGCCTTTTTAAGGATAAAGATGTGAGACAAGGTGCATTGAAAATATTCGAGCAGTGTTCTCCACTTAGTGATAATACAATCACCCGAATAATAGATCAACAGATTATCAAAGAAAAGTTCCAGATGCGAACAGCAATGCTGCAACAAGGCGCTCTTCAATTATATAAGTTTTACTGCGCTGAGGGTAAATGCGATGAGTGTACCATTGGGAAATATATCTCATAAACAATAACATTATTTTCACTATTGAAACCATTCCCTTGCAGACCTGAGAAACCAACTCCCTTTTTTATTTGATTTTCATTTTAAAAAGCATTACTTTTTGGCACACAATAGGTATATTCTAATTCAATCCATCCAATTCTCGTATTTAGTCTAAAAGGAACAGTACATGGCAATTATAGAATCCAAAACCGGAAAAACAATAAAAGATTATTCGATTGAAGAACTAAAAGAACAGGCAAACCTGATGCGTGGCTACAATCTTGTTGCACTCTGTGCCGCAGGGTCGGGTCATGCGGGCGGGACCCTTTCCATAATGGATATTACCGCCGCTCTCTATCTGAAAGTTGCCAATCATGATCCCAAGGATCCATCATGGGAGAATCGCGATCGGATCATCTGGTCAACCGGACACAAAGCACCAAGTCTTTATCTTGGACTTGCATTTGCCGGCTTCTGCAAAAAAGAAGATGTCATGTATTTGCGAAAGCTGTACTCACCATTTCAGGGGCATCCGCATTGGCTGAAGCTTCCCGGTGTTGAAGTCTCAAGCGGATCGCTCGGCCAAGGACTCAGTATTGCGGTGGGAATTGCGCTTGCAGGAAAATTAAACAATAAGAATTATAAAACATTCTGTATCATGGGCGATGGTGAGCAACAGGAAGGAAACGTATGGGAAGCGGTGATGGAAGCAGGACATTTTAGACTAGATAATATTATTGGTATTATCGACTATAACCGTTTGCAGATTGATGGATGGGTGAAAGATGTAATGAACGTTGATCCGCTCGAAGATAAATATAAAAGCTTTGGATGGGAAGTTATTCGCATCAATGGCCACGATATGAAACAAGTTGTTGACGCATTGGAGAAAGGGAAGAAATGTGTTGGAAAGCCATTTTTGATTATTGCAGATACAATTAAAGGAAAAGGCGTCAGCTTCATGGAGGATGTTGCCGGTTGGCATGGCAGGACACCAAATTACGAGGAGATGCTTAAGGGATTGGATGAACTTAAATTGAAAGACAAAATTCCATACGAGAAACTTCTTGAACATGCAAAAGAATATCAAAAGGAAGTCGACAAGAAACTTGATATAAAAATGCCGAAGTTTAAAAAGAATTATTGGTGGAATTCCGATAACATTATGAAGGTGAAAATGGAGCCAACGCGGAAAGGCTTCGGACAATCTTTGGCAGAGCATGGTGATGATGAAAGAATTGTTGCACTTGGTCTTGACATCTCGGGCTCAATCACTATCAGTGATTTTTACCAAGGGAAGCCAGAGAGAAAGAAACGTTGGATAAGTATGGGAATTGCCGAGCAATCTGCAACAGCGGCAGCGGCGGGATTGGCAAAGGAAGGAAAACTTCCGGTGCTTGGAACATATGGAACATTTGCCGCAGCAAGAAATTTGGATCAAATTAGAGTTTCGGTTTGCTACGGAAATTTCAATGTCTTCATTGCCGGCGCCCATGGTGGAGTTTCTGTCGGTCCCGATGGCGCGACACATCAGGCGCTCGAAGATTTATTCAATGTGTGCGGTTTACCGAATATGTCGGTTGTTGTTCCTTGTGATGTTCTTGAAACAAAAAAGGCAACCGATTATCTATTGTTAAAGCATGTTGGACCAAAGTTCATTCGCTTTGCCCGTGAAGCGACACCGATTGTTACAACAGAAAAAACACCGTTTGTTTTCGGTAAAGCAAACGTGAGTCGGTTGCGGAAAGAGTCTGAGCAGTTAGTTGATGCATTTGAGACAGTTCTTGCCGACCAGTATAAAAACGAGAGCGAGCATCTATCTATCATTGCCTGCGGACCAATGGTACCGGAAGCGATGCGAGCCGCATATATTCTTAAAAAGGATTATGGCTGGGAAACACGCATTGTCAATATTCACACACTTAAACCGATTGATGAGGCGGCAATCATCCGTGCAGCGAAAGAGACGGGTGTAGTTGTTACAGCGGAAGAGCATCAGATTGGCGCACTCGCGTGGCGGGTGAGCGGTGTTATTACTGAATGTCCTGAGCTTTACGGCAAACCAATTATAACCGGCGCTATCGGTGTTAAAGATCGCTTCGGCGATTCTGGCGCGCCGTGGGAATTAGTGAAAGAATTTGAAGTGAGTGCCGAGCATATAGCTCAAAAAGCAGTGGAGTTGATGAAGATAAAGAAGAAATAAGTTACAGAGCGAGGCGTATCCCCGCCTGACCTTAGGAAGTCAGACGGGGTTTTTTATTTCTTTAGACTATTTTCCGAGGAATTTAGTATATTGGGTAAATCTTGAGAATTAATGAACCAGTCAAAAGTAAAAAAATCTTCGTCAAAAATAACACACTCCCAAATTAAATCCATTTCCAAATGAAACTAAAACGTCATAATAATATTAGTGAAAGTGAGATAGAGGAGGCACTTGTTACTAA
>CAYGZC010000179.1:0-32511 GCA_964354225.1 uncultured Chlorobiaceae bacterium
AGCGTAACGAAGATGCGCGCAACCTGATTCACATTTCCGCCGATGCCGCAAAGAATAATTCGCGAATCATTGGAAACACCGAGCGCTTCAAGCGTTGTATCAAGTTGTTCTACCGGCAACAATTCGTAGCTGAGTTCTGGGTTCGACATATATATCCAACCGTTCCAGAGAAACCGTGCGCCGGAGATATGACCTCTCTCGTAATCGCGGCGGATTGGTGCAACATGAAGGATGACAAGCGACGGATCGCTAATATGTTCCGCCAACCAGGATGTTGTGACAAAGACAGTGGGATTATTGGATTGTGCGTTGCTTTGTTGTGAGAAGAAAGCGGTACACACTAGCGGAAGGAAAAAGAAAAGTATTTTGTTCATATTATTAAGGTTTTAATTAATCATTGTTTTGTTGGCAAATTCTTTAGATGAATTAAACTTTACCAAATTATCCCAATTAATGATTCCATCTTCACAAAACTTTTGAGAAAACTCAAAAGTGAGTTTGTTTACTATTTGGGCATAGGCATTCATAAATTTTTCATTTTTTTGCTTTGCTTTATGGCCAATTGGTTCAATAATGCCAATGTATAAGTTCTCGTTGCCGGAAATTAATTCCCAGAATTGTTGCCCGCAATACTTGAAATATCCATCCTTTTCAGGTCTTCTACTTTTTCCGAAACAACATCCATTGACAGCTATTATTTGCTTCTCTGTCGTTTTACGTAATTGTTCTTTAGCATTTTGTAGATTCATTTTTAGCTGTTTAATTTGGCTACCATTACCCCAATTCCAGCCCGCTTTTATCTCAACAATATAAATACATCCATCTTTTTCAAATTCTAAATCTACTCCAGTTAGGTCAGATTTTTTTGCACCATAAACCTTATCACAAACGTATATTGCCAATCCCTCAATGAATTGTCCAAAAAGGGTTTCTTCTTGTGATTGTAAGAAAGCATCTAAAAACCCCTTTATTAAATCTTGAGCTGTAAGAATATTTTTTGCACGAAATAGATATGGATTTTTTTGTTTTAATATTTTATTTAAAACAATTTTTGTTTTTACATAATCTAACCTTTTCTGATGAAACGAACTGATATTTTCTTCAACGTAGACTGTTACGTCTTTTAGATTTAATATTTTCATATTTTGCCTTAGGTTCACATAAAATAAGTTGATCCGATGGAATATGTTTTTTTACAATTTTATAATACTCGGGTAAAATATCTATACCGATAACACTACGCATCATTCTTCTCGCAACGAATATGGTGGTCCCTGACCCCATAAAAGGATCTAAAACTGTATCGCCTGGTTTTGTAAATAATTTGATAAACCATTCGGGAAGCTCTTCGGGAAATGTTGCACTATGATTTTTGTTGTTGCACTCTGTTGCAAGATGCAAAACATTGGTCGGATAAACAGTTTTCTTGTTCAACCAATTAGAGATGTTTTTGCCAAAACCGCTTCCACTCTTAGATGTATCCCTGATTTTATCGGTATCGCTTAATTTTGTTAGTCTTGAATTTGCCCAATCTCCAATAGGTACTTTAACTGCATCTTGATACATGTTAAATATTTTTGTTTTGTTGAACTGTAGTAATCTTTCCCAAGCATCTCTGAAACGATTAGGCCATTTCCCAGGGTAACAATTTTTTTTATGCCAGATAAACTCTTCAGTCCACAGCCAACCCTGTTTACGAAGGGCTAAAATTAATTCTAAAACATATGTACTTCTTTCTCCATTTTCAGCTTTTTCCTTGATGTTTAATATAAACGTTCCATCTTTCCTTAATATCCTTAACAGTTCTTTCCCGATTGGTAAAAACCATTCTACATAATTTTTAGGTTCTGTTCCGCCATAAGTATTTTTCCTACGATCAGCGTAAGGAGGTGAGGTGACAATTAGATCAATAGAATTATCTTTAACGTTTTTCAAAATCTCCCTACAATCGCCAAGGAATATATCTGTTTTTAATTCTATCATACTATTTAACTTTTATTTCTTCAGAATCTATACTTTCATTTATTCCACATTCAATATCATCAATAGAAAAATTGAAAATATTTCTATCTTTCTCTGTTGAAATATCTTGAATATCGTTTGTATAAAATTCTGCTACGTGTTTCGCTTGTTTTTCGTTTTCAGTGTTAACAGTAACAATATACGATTTTGATAAAATTACCTTAAAAGTTTTCATACAGCTCCTTTCATAAAATAACTAGTGTGTTACATTCTTTCTTAAATATTCTGATGCCCACTCGGCTGCATCTTTAATACTCAATAAATCGGTGTCATTTCTCTCAAGAACAGAACTTAGTTCCTTTCCTGGCAGTGTAAATGGAACACTGGTTTTATAACCTGGAGAATTTTCAGCAACACGATTTCGTGCTTTTGAAAGCTTCTTTTGAGTACTATAAGTCTTTCTTTTTTTCTTTTTGGTAATTGACATGTGGATCAAATATTACCACCCAATTTAATTTTAAATATCGCCTATAAATATAATAATTTATTCAATAGAATCAACGAACATTCTTGATAATCCACCTACTGCGTTTGTTTCGTCCTTATCATCTTATCAACATCAAAGCCCTTCTCCTTCATCCTGTCTAAGATGCCCTGTATCGTGTTCTCATCCATCTTGGGGGAACGTGCGAGTATCCAGAGGTACTCACGATCGGGCTCGCCAACTACCGCATAAGTATAAGCGGTATCAAGCTCCAATATCCAGTAGTTACCCCAAACAAACGGCAGGAACGAAAGTATTGCCGGTGCAAAACATACTTTAAGTTTCGAGTTCGGTTCATCGTCGCTTGCTCGCTTCGCGCGACCTTCCGCTTCGGTTATCTCTCCGTCTTCCTTGCGGCAACGGTTCACTACTTTTATCTGTCCGTCATCGAGCAATGTGTAAGTGGCTATTACATCGCCTGCACATTTCTTTTGAAAACCGTTCGGTAAGCGCGCAATCTCGTACCACACCCCGCAGTATCGTGCAAGGTCAACAGAGGGCACAACTTCAAGCGGGAGTTTAGATTTATCCTGTGCTTTTGCAACCATAGAAATAATAACCATTAACCCTAAACAAAGAATAAATTTCATTAAAAGATTTCCTTTCACATTTTGAGATAGAAGTTACCAAAATAAATATAAGGTAGCAAACTATTCGCGTTTAAAGGAATAGAATCCCTGTGGTATAAAAGCAAGATGCCCCATTCAACATCGAACGGGGCATCAACTATTAAAAGTTATTGAGATGTTAAAAAATAAAATTAATGTCCTGGTGAGCATGACGAACCATGACATTTAACTTACTTTTCACGCTTCGACAAGCTCAGCGTGACGGGATTTTATTTATTGTAGTAAATGCTTCTCTAAAAACTTCTCCATCGCTTCGTAGAAGTCGAATCGGTTTTCTTCATTACGGAATCCATGACCTTCATTCTCTTTCACGAGGTAAGGGACATCGATACCTTTTTTCTTCAGTGCATCAACAATCTGGCTCGACTCGTTGATATTTACACGAGGATCTTTTGCACCCTGTGCAACCAGAAGCGGCGCTTTAATGTTATCTACATGAAATACCGGCGATGCAGAGGCAAGCAGTGCGCTGTCTTTCTGAGTATCGCCAACCATTTCATGGAACATATCAAGATACGGTTTCCAATACGGTGGAATTGTTTTCATAAATGTGAACAAATTCGATACTCCCACATAGTCAACACCACACGCATACAGCTCGGGCGTGAATGTAAGTCCGGCAAGTGTAGCATAACCGCCATAACTTCCGCCGTAAATCGCCACGCGCTTTGGATCAGCAATCCCTTGACTGATGAGCCACTTGACTCCATCGGAAATATCATCCTGCATAGTTTTTCCCCACTGCTTGAAAGAAATTTCCCAGAACTTTTTTCCATAACCCGTGGAGCCGCGGAAATTCATTTGCAGAACCGCATATCCGCGGTTTGCAAGAAATTGTACCTCGGAGTTGAACCGCCACATATCGCGCGCCCAGGGTCCGCCATGCGGATTAACGACAACAGGAAGATTTTTTGCTTCCTTACCTTTTGGCAATGTGAGATACCCATAGATCGTTAATCCGTCGCGAGATTTGTATTCAATCGGTTTCATCTCAGCCATATCTTTTTCTTCAAGCCAGGGTGAACGGTCGGCAAGCTTTGTCAGTTTATCCGACTTTTTCTCATATAGATAAAACGAGCCGCGTGTTCGGTCGCTCGATGTTGAAACTGTGAATACTTCCTCATTCTTGTCATTAGAAACGACTGTTACATCATAGCCGGGGAGTTTCTCTTGAAGCTTTGTGTAAAGGTTTTCAGTTTCTTTATCGAGGAACTTGTGTTCAATCTTCCATGTTATGTAACCTATTTCGGTTAAAACTTTCCTCCATCGTGAATAATCCATCCCGTTAACATCAACATCGTCGCGCTCATATAATACGCTAACTTCTTTCTTGTTGGCAATGTCATACTCAACGATTGCAGTTTTATCTCTGCCAAGGTTTGAGACAGCATAAATATTTTTGTTATCGAACGTAAAGAATAGCGGTCCGAACGATTCCTTAAAATTTGTAGTCATAACAGTTTGGAAGGTATCCTTCTCGGTATCGCGGTAAAGTATGCTCGTGTTGACACCATCGGTTGTGGTAGCGATCCTAATATTACCGTCATGATCAGTAACCCAGCCCGTTATGTTACCGGGATTTTGAGCAACCATTGTGAGCTCACCTGTTACTGTATTGAGCCGGTATACATCAAATATCTCACGGACACGCTTGTTCATCCCGATGAGAACATCCGTGGGATGGTCCATTAAATCGTCTACTATTTGGACCCGCACACTGTCGAACGGAGTAAGGTCTTTCATCTCTTTACCTTCACGATCAACGGCAAATAGATGGAAGTTTTCATCTCCACCAAAATCTTTTACAAACAATAACCGGTCGCTGCCTTTCCAGAAATAACCAGAAAGATCACGATCTGTGACCGAAGTAATTCGTTTTGCTTTGCCACCCGCTATCGACTGAACAAATATATTCATTCGTCTCTCGTACGGTTCAACATGCGCAACGTATTTGCCATCAAGTGAAATGGTAAATGCAGACTTTTCCGGATTCTTGAAGAAATCCCGCATCGGAATCTTCTTCGGAGTTTGAGCCAAGGTTGAGACAGAGATGGCTAATATACACATCATCAGAATAATGGCTGTGAAGCGGTTTATTAATTTCATAATAGTACCTTTTTATTGTAGATTGATTGTGATTTTATAATTTAATTTGCAATGCTGTAAAGAAGTGACCTCAACATTCTCTCATGTTTACGAGCGAATCGATAAAGTGTTGCTATTACAACGATTAATAGTTTTCTTTTATTTCTATATTACTTCCGGTTTCCCTTTCCAATACCATAAGATGAGATCTGTAAGGGGCGGCTCGCCGCCCAATTCGCGGAAACGTGTAGCATTCTGTCCACGGTGGTAATGGCTGTGCATAGCGGCTTAAGTGAGAGCTTGCTCAATCGTTATACTTATCGGCGGATCTTTGAACCAAGGGATTGTAACAACCTCTTCGAGCTGCTCATCTGTAGCATTCATAAGAAACTCGGCAGCTTTTTCATGATTGCGTTGTGTCAGATCCTTAAGCGCATGCATATCATAAGATTGTCCAAATTCACTCCGGTCTAATTTTATCTTACGGGTTATGAAAAGAAATGCGCGTTGTGCCTCATAAATATGATGAAGCCGTTTGCGGACTGCATCATCCTCAAGTGCAACTGGATGTGCTTCCAACGCTTTCCAGTGTTCAGCGTCTGCCCATGCTTGGTGGGCGAATAAATCGCGAAGCATTCCATTCATTAGTCGTCCTTTCTCTTTATTGAATCTCTATCCAACGGCTCGTTTCCCAGTGCGATCCGCGTCGGGTCCAAATTGGGTTCTCTCCGGCTACAACGTGAATTTCATAAAAACCCGGGTTTAAATTATCTGTTTCCAATTCGAAGTGATCTAATTTTTCATTATTTATTCTAAATACTATCGAATCATTGTATTTTTTTACTGTAGCAACTATCCAAGCCGGTTCTGGAAATTTGATTGTAACGACTGGGCTATCGCACGGAAAGATATACTTAATAAACTTAATCAGTGTTCCAAGGACAATTGTTATCTTACCATCACCACCATTACTCTGAATATAATAATAAGTGGGGTATCCACGAACATAATGAATATTGGATATGGCATCAGCATCCCTTCTCCATGCTTCATAAATTGCAGTCTGTTCATCTCCCTCAACACGAAAACTATCTATAACTATATAATCATCTCTCATTGGTAAACTGTCAAGAATTTCAACTTCATATTCAGATGGGTAAATATCAATAACGTTACACCTCGCCGGTGCGGGCTGATGTTTAATAAGTTGAGTATAATTACATCCGTAGACAAGTGTACCAAGGAATATTAAAATTATACTTGACCTGTAATGACTACTCTTCATTTTTAAAAAAAAATTATCGTGAATATATCTGAAAACAATCCCTAATTTTCAAACTCTATAATAATCGCCTTTCCAATTCTTAACTGCGCGCTTGATATCTTCTTCAGAGAGATTTTCTTCAACCGCTCGCTTTGCCAGTTCAACAAACTCATCATCCGGTGCAAAACGGAGACCAATTATCTGGCGGATAGTAAGTCGTGAATCTAATAATTTACCTGTGAGTACAAAGTGACGAAGGTTCTCCTCCGCTCGGATTGCTCTGTCTTGTGCCTTCAAGGCAAATATTCTTGTGAAGAAGAATAATAAAAGCAGGCAAATGCTCACAACGCAAATAAGCGATGCACTGTATAAGCGGGAATGATCACCAAATGATTTCCAGAGATTGACAAATGAACCGATGGTCAGAAGAATAATCATAGAAAATAATACAACATGAAACAATATGATCATTCGCCTGTGATTTGAATAATTTTGTTGCTGCATAATTTTACCCTTTTGGCAATAAGTTAAAGAAGTGGATGACTATATTGTAATGAAAATCCAGAACGTTGTCAATAAATATTTGCTATTGAGGAGGATAGTGATTACATTTTTATGAATAAGGAAAGGAGTACTTATGATCGGTTTAATAATGATACAAAAAGGTGCACCGGATATCATTAATTTAATAGGTCTATTATTGGGTATCCTGCTCTGCCTGTTGGCAGTCAACGCTTTTTTTGAATGGCTTATGACGAAGCCGTGGAAAAGAACCAACCATCCCGATGCAATAATTGGGGATGAAAACTCCAAGACCAATCTAAACCAAACCACAGAAGAAGATAATAAAAATCATTCCGATCAATCGGGATTATTCATTGAACAAAATATAATCCTGGCTTCTAATAGTTGAACGATTGTATTTGTGTTTAGCAGCTTTGTGGAATTTTAATTCGAAAAATTCTTCTTATGTAATTCTTCAATCTCACTCAGGATCGTCACTATTTTCTCTACCTGCGTTTTTGGGTAGTTCTCTGTCGGTTTTAATTCAAGCGCTTTTTGGTATAATTCCTTCGCCTCGGAATATTTTTTCTCTTTAAGTAAATTATCGGCTTTCAGAATGTTATCCTCGTATGTTGAAGCATCGGCACCGGGCAGTTTCTTCATCTTTATTGCATCTCCCTGATCTTTAATCATCAAATGTTTAAACGCATCCGGATATCCGACATTAATCGGTTGGAATGATTCGTTCTTCACAACACCATCCATATATTTCACCAATAAATCTTCACCTAATTTCTTCCAACGTTTATATGTCAGATCACCCATCTCATTCGAATATTTAGTCAAATAATCGATTGCTTCACCCTTTGAACTTTTATAAAGCGCCAGCGCTGTTTTCTCGATTGTTTCCTGGCGCGACATGAACGATCCCTCCAGCTCACTCTGAACTCTCTTGATGTCGTTTATGATCAGACTGTATTTTGGATAAGCGAAATTCGAGACAAAGTTGAAAGCCCAGAATGCTGATTCCCAGTTGAACCGTCCCAATGATGCTAAGCCCTGTGAGTAATTATACGGAGTTTTAGTCATGCACGCATACATTGGAACATACACAGTCATGTAAGTATCATCCACGCCAAACCAGAGCACACCACCGATTTCATTCGGAAGGAATGAACGAGATTGCGCAACGAACGAAAAACCAGTTTGCGGAGTCGAGATCGGTCGTTCGTTGAAACATTGCTGTCCCTGATATTCCCAAGTAAGTGGTCTCCAGCGATACGGCATTCCATACGGACCTGCCGCAACACCCTTCGTCATGTCGAATTCCGTTCCTTCAAAATGATCGCGCATCAACTGCTGGACATCCTGCACGGAAAGTTTTCTGTCCGGCTTGATGTAAAGCGGCATCCTCTCAAGATTTTCTCCTTTAATGTACGAGATATATTTTTCCATTGTACTGTTCACTCTTCGGAATAATGACCACACTCGCCCCTCACAAAAACGGATAGCACCAAAATTTAATGGAGCATAAGTAGCTGAGAAATCAAACTCGGAATCTTTCCCTTTGAACCACCCTTTTTCACGAGCAAACGAAATTACATCAGACGCATATAGACAATTGTTCGGATCATTCAAAGGAAATGTAGTTATGCGTGCCTGATTCGCATGTGCTGAAACGTATCCATCCGGTATTTTAACCGCAACCCAGATTGCACCCTTAACACCTTCTCCATGTCCGAGAATTTCCATAATCCAGACTTCATTCGGATCGGATATTGAAAATGATTCACCCTCGCTGCAATAACCATATTCGTTCACCAGATCAGTTATAATTTTGATTGCTTCACGCGCACTCTTTGAACGCTGTAAAGCGAGATAAATTAAACTTCCATAATCTATAATGCCCTTGGGATTATGAAGTCCTTCCCTTCCGCCAAAAGTTGTTTCTCCGAGTGAAACCTGATACTCATTCATGTTGCCTATCACATTGTATGTTTCTCTTGCCTGTTTTATCCGCCCTAAAAATTTTCCCGTGTCCCATTCATAAATATCCACCAATGATCCGTCGGGATATACGGCGGCAGAGAAATGATAAAGCTCACCGTAGAAATTGAACGAGTCGGCACTATAGGAAATCATAGTACTTCCATCTTTTGAAGCACCTTTTGTGACAAGAAAGTTAGTGCATGCAGAGATCTCATTTTGAATCAATAAGATCGAAATGATCACTAAGATCGAATTCAGTATATTTTTCATAAAATTCCTTTTGATGAATAATTATAGAAGCAAAAACAAGGATTTTGATTTAATAATATAAGAAAAAGATGACCAAGATTCACTAAGATTTATTAGATTCGGGCGTATTCGATATAGATTAGGTTAATCGTTAAATCCGAATAATCATGGCCCAGATTGACTCTGCTGAATCTTTCCCGATGCGATTAATTTAATTCTCGCTAAGGCGAGATCATCTGAATTTGTTTCAAGATATCGTTGATAACAGTATACTGCGCGTTCAAACTCTTTATTCTCAAAAAAATAGTGCCCCAAGTCATAGTACATTTCGGGGCAAGCCGCTGTGCTTTTCAACAAACCATTGAGACCAATCTGGATAGCTTCAGCAAACCGATCATCATAGTAGCAAAATGTGGATAATCCCATTTCGCATAAAGGAAAGTATCGTTTCCTCAACGTGAGCATTGAAAGGGTGTGTGGGTAATCTCGTTTCAAAATATCATCGATCTGTGATTCACCGATTTTCTTATATCCACTCATTCGTTCATTGTAAGTTACTGCCGAAATAGAATCGGCATATCCTTTCTTAATGTAGATAGCCGCATATTCATCGAAGTATAACAAACGCCAGGCAGTATCTTTCTTGAAATAATGTATCCAGAGGAATTCATTTTGGTGGGGGAAGATAATAATTTCCGGTTGGTATTTATCAATGATCGATTTTTTATCGATCTGATTCCAAAGTATAGAGTACTTATAATAAAATTCTTCACCTATGACTTCGTTTCTTCCATCTATTGATATCTTTTGCGGAAGCATATAAATTAGAAATCCACCGAAATTAAAATGATTGAGAACTTTCCCTTCTAATTTATTTTCTCGCAGGAAGCTTGCGGCTTTGAATGGAAGTATTGTATTATTATAGTGGAAACCGAAACGCTCATTTGAGCGATAATTGATGTAGTAGGTATCGGTTATTATTGCTATCATCAAAATTACCGAAGCAGCACTGATTACAAGATTGGTGAAAGTTTGGGTTTTCTTGGAGTTCCACCATTGCACAATCGGCTTGTGCGCTACGCCATCGGCCGGTTGAAGTCCTTTTATCGTCGCTGGTAAAACAGCAAAAATAAAAAATCCGATATTCTTGACCGCGGTACATGCGAGATAACAAAAGAAGAGATATATAAGAAGCTCGTGCAACTGAATTCGTTTCAGGCGTTTAATAAAAACCAAGAAACTTAAAATTAAAAAGATGTGAAACCATAACAAGGGTTGAACTAAAATAAATCTTCCGTTGAAAAAATAGCCCTCTAAGCTTAACGGTGAAGCCAATTCAGCGATTGTATTTTTAAAAACGTTTTCGCCATGCAAAAGCTGATACTGGCGAAAGGGATAAGCAGCTCCAATGATGAAATAAGGATTGACAAAACAAATTAATACCGATAGTAGAGCATATTTTGATAATGGCGTCCAGTACTTTCTATCTCTCCATATCAATCCTAACACATAGCAACCGATGACTATCCAGCCGAGGATAAATAGCGAGTGTGTGTTTGTCCACAACAGCATTATTATAGGAAGAAACACAAGATTATTTTTCCCCCGCTCTAAAAAATCATCAAGAATTAAAAATATCAGATTGAGATAGAGCCAGGAAAGAGCATGGGGTCTTGTTTCAAAAAGTACAGCTGTTGAAGTAACAGCGAAGAAGAATAAAAACTGCCAATTAGATATATCATTAAGATTTTGTTTTCTTTTAATGCGAAGCAATACAAAAACAAAACTCGCAGCAATCACAACTGCATTGCTCGCAACCAATCCAAATTCACCTAGGAATTTGTTGATTATCACCATGGTTATTTGATATAGCCAGTGCAAGTCGATGTAATCGTGAGTACCAACCGTGTATGTGAACATATCTTTTCCGGGAAACTTGAGATTCTCAAGAATCCATTCACCAGCCCGTAGATGAAATCCTAAATCTGGACTATATATTTCTCGGAAGCTAAAAATAATAATCAGGCCGAACAAGAAAAAGACAGTAACCTTGTTTGAGTCGGCATAAAACTTTTTCTGCTTAAGAGTATTTTCGATGTTCAGTATCATCATCATCATATTTATAATAAGGGATTCTATAATAATGAAAATATAATTCGTTGTCAAAGTCTCCGATTATCTTGATTTATCTATTAAACATTAAGCGGAATCACCATTATCGTGATAATCAACATTTCTTAAGAATTCTGGCTCGGAATTTTTGCAAATCAGCCAATATTCTCGTATATTTTCAATGATTTACGGCGGAGTAGCTCAGTTGGTTAGAGCAATGGAATCATAATCCATGTGTCGGGGGTTCGACTCCCTCCTCCGCTACTTGTTATATCCTTTCGGAGCTTTTCTCGAAAGATATTTTTTTATAAGTTTATGGCGGAACAACCGTTATTCCATTCATTCCAAGAATACATTCATAAACACCACCTCGTCGAGCGTGGCGAAAATCTAATCGTTGCTGTCAGCAGCGGTATCGATTCGATGGTTTTACTTGATTTGTTGTGCGTTCTAAAACAACGCTGGAAACTCGATCTTGCCGTTGCACATTTCAATCACCAGCTTCGTGGAAAAGAATCGGATGACGACGAATCGTTTGTTCGCTCAGCCACAACGGGCCGATCGCTCGTTTGTTATGTTGAGTGTGCCGACACAAAACAGATCGCAGAATCGGAAAAACTATCGATTCAAGAGGCAGCTCGTAATCTTCGCTATTATTTCTTAACTAAACTTCGCCGCTCGCACGGCTACCAAAAAATTGCAACCGCTCATAATGCTGATGATAATGCAGAAACGATTATCTTGAATCTCATCCGCGGGACTGGTGTACATGGACTTACCGGCATTCCAATAAGAAGAGCAGATCAATTAATCATCCGACCGTTACTTTTCGCAACAAGAGAGTGCATTCAAAAGTACGCAAGTGAACATCACATTTCGTACCGAGAAGATTCATCAAATTTAAAGAACGATTACACTCGAAATTTCCTACGCCTTAAACTTCTTCCATTGATTCGAGAGAATATCAATCCAAATTTGACTGCTACACTTGGTCGATCAAGCGAGCTGTTTAATAAACTTGAAGAATACCTCAACTCGCAGATAGAACCAAAATTGAAAAAAATAATTGTGTGTCGGACCGTTAACGAATTAAGTTTAAACCTGATAGCTTTGCTTGAACAGCCGGTATTTATCCAAGAACAAATTCTTCATCGGCTCGGTAAAGAATTTACATCTTCAGAGATTGACTACGGTACGGTACGGACAATGATAAATCTATCGCACAGTGGGACCGGCGCATCATGTTCTATCTCGAAGGACGTTATTATCTATCGGGATCGGAACCATCTTATTTTCAGACGTACGCCTTTGGCTAGTTCGTTTTCATACACGGTGGAAATCAACAAGAAATACAAGTTTGATACTTTCTTATTTGAATCATCTGAAGTACCAATAGCAAAGCTATCAAAGAATCTTAATATAGAATATATCGACCGCGATGCTGTTGGTAATAAATTCAGCATTCGCTCGTGGCACGAAGGTGACTGGTTTATACCTTTGGGTATGAGAGACAGGAAGAAGGTTAGCGATTTTTTTATTGATCAAAAAATTCCTTTATTTGAGAAACAGACAGTCCCCATATTGTTTTCGGATGAAAATATTGTCTGGATTTGTGGAAAACGACTGGACAATAGATATAAAATTAAACCGAAGACAAAATATATTATTAAACTTAAATTTACACCACTGCATTAATCATAACAGATGAAAAAGTATATTGCATTTAATAAGGATAAGTTTGAAATCTATTTGACTGAAAAGCAGATACAAGCCCGTGTAAAACAATTAGCCGGAAAGATTAACAAAGATTATAGAGGACGAGTCCCAATCTTCATCGGGATCTTAAACGGGTCATTCATCTTCATGTCCGATCTTATCCGTCAAATAAAAATTGACTGTGAAGTTGATTTCCTTAAGCTATCAAGTTACGGCGATGCAAAAATAAGTTCGGGCCATGTTACGTTGCTCAAAGACCTGAACGCGACTATCGGTGGCAGAGACATTATCGTTGTTGAGGACATCGTCGATTCCGGATTGTCGATTGATTTCATAAAAAAACTCATTTGCCTCCACAAGCCAAAAACATTTAAAATTGTTTCGTTGTTGTACAAAAAAGATGCACTTAAAATTGATGTAAAAATTGATTATATTGGATTCAGCATTCCAAACGATTTTGTTGTTGGATACGGACTTGATTACAGCCAAAAAGTTAGGAATTTACGCTCAATTTATAAATTAATCAATGAAAAATAATTTTGTTTATTAGATTTAGAATCGAAGAAAATAAAGAATCTAAACGCATGGATGATCGACAAACACAAAATAAACTACCCCGCCCTAGAAAGAATCGAGTTCCTAAACGACCGATGAAGAGCGATGACGATTTTAATTGGAGCAAAGTATTGAAAGTTGTCCTCAGCTGGTCTGCTATCATCCTTGGCGTCTTTATTATCATGACATTATTCCGCACACAAGAATCTTCGGAGTATGAGCTTGCTTTCACCGAATACCAAAAACTTTTAAGCGAAGGACTAATCAGTGCTGCTAATATAAAAAAATCCGACATCGACAATTTTGATCTTCACGGTGTTCTAATAAATCCTCAAGAAGTAGTAACAGCCAGTGGCAAAACTGTTAAACTTGAGCGCTTCGTTGTTACCTTACCATACCTTGATGATAATATGGTAAAAACATGGAACGAGAAGGGCATCCGTTTTACAATCTCGAAAGAAGATAACACTTGGATGAATGCATTATTTAGTGCTTTACCGTGGGTTCTACTTTTGGTAGTCTGGCTTATTATCATGCGGCGAATGCAGGGAGTTGGAACCAAAGGAATATTTTCGTTCGGTAAAAGTCGGGCAAAAGTTTTTAATGAAGGAGCACCAAAAGTTACTTTTCAGGATGTCGCTGGTGTCGATGAAGCAAAAGTTGAGCTGCAAGAGATCATCGAGTTTCTCAAAGAACCAACGAAGTTCCAGCGTCTTGGTGGTAAAATACCACGCGGAGTTTTATTACTCGGTCCACCGGGAACAGGAAAAACATTACTCGCCCGAGCAGTTGCAGGAGAAGCCGGTGTTCCGTTCTTTTCTATTTCCGGTGCCGATTTTGTTGAGATGTTTGTTGGCGTTGGCGCAAGTCGCGTAAGAGATTTATTTGAAACCGGGAAGAAACAAGCACCCGCTATAATCTTCATTGATGAAATCGATGCTGTAGGAAGACATCGTGGTGCCGGCCTTGGCGGTGGACACGATGAGCGGGAACAAACTCTCAACCAATTGCTTGTTGAGATGGATGGATTTGAACAGAACAGCGGCGTGATTATCATAGCCGCAACAAATAGACCAGATGTCCTCGATCCAGCTTTATTACGCCCCGGACGATTTGACCGGCAGATCGTTGTTGACCGACCTGATGTTCGTGGACGTGAGGGAATTTTGAAAGTTCATACACGACAAATTCCACTCTCAGAAGATGTTGATCTCGCAGTATTGGCAAAAGGAACACCCGGACTTGCAGGTGCCGATTTAGCAAACCTCATCAACGAAGCCGCACTCCTTGCAGCCCGTAAAAATCAAAAAGCGGTTTCAATGTTGCACTTCGAAGAAGCTAAAGATAAAGTAATGATGGGTGTTGAGCGAAAAAGTCTCATCATATCAGAGAACGAAAAGAAAATTACAGCATATCACGAATCCGGTCACGTTCTTGTGGCAAGGATGGTTCCTGAAGCTGATCCGGTACACAAAGTCACCATCATCCCACGCGGGCGGGCACTCGGTGTGACGACTTACCTTCCGATCGATGAGAAACATACCTACTCTAAAGAATATTTGGAAGCGATGATCACATATGCACTTGGTGGACGAGCAGCCGAGAAGATTGTCTTCAACCAGTTCACAACAGGCGCTGGGAACGATATTGAACGATCAACAAATCTTGCTCACAAGATGGTATGCGAATGGGGAATGAGTGAACGGATGGGACCTCTTGCCTACGGTACAAAAGAAGAAGAGATATTTTTAGGAAGGGAAATCACCCGATCAAAAAATTACTCCGAGACGACTGCCATTGTTATCGATGAAGAAGTGAAAAAAATCGTTACAAGCGGGATGGATCGTGCTGAGAAAATTCTTATAGAGAAGATCGATACACTTCACCGATTGGCAAATGCTTTGCTCGATCGCGAAATTCTTGATGGCGACGAGATAGATAAAGTAATTCGAGGTGAAGAACTTCCACCAGTGGAACGACGTAACAACGATCAGAATCAAACAACAATCCCTGTTGCAGATGAGAAACAAAAATCATCCGCTCAATGATCTGATTAAGGAAGTCAAGTCAACGCAAACTGGCGGAACCAATCAGCTACCAAGCATCGAGTATGATTACAGGATAGAAGTGATTCGCAAAGCAATTCACCTGATCTCTCTTTCTATCCCGATAGTCTATTATTTTCTCCCGACATCAACAATGTTGATCTTACTTATTCCATTAACAGTTTCATTCCTTTTCGTCGATATCGCACGATACTACTATAGGCCTGTTGAAGAATGGTTCTATAAATTCTTTGGCTTTCTCCTCCGCAAACGGGAAAGCGACAAGAAACGAAAAACACTGAATGGAGCCACCTACGTCCTGATCTCCGCATTAATTTGTGTAATCATATTCCCAAAAATTATTACCATAACAAGTTTTTCGATCCTTATCATCTCCGATATAACTTCCGCACTCATTGGCAGACGCTTCGGAAAGCATCGTTTCATCGCCAAATCCCTTGAAGGGAGTACTGCTTTTTTTGTAAGTGCGCTCGTCGTCATCGCTGTTACTCCAAAAATTGATTACCAATTAAACGAATATCTAATCGGAGCAGTTGTTGCATTTATCGGTACGGTCGCAGAAGCACTTCCTGCACATATCGACGATAATTTTTCCGTACCGATTAGCGTCGGTGCATCGCTTTGGTTACTTTATTGGATATTTTTACCAGCATTAAATATTTATAAATTTGGATAATTGAAATGCGTGTCTATCTTTCTGGTGGAATGGAATACGTCGACGGTGAAGGAGTCAACTGGCGAAAAGAAATGCAAGAATGGCTTGAAACAACTCTCAATCATTCAGTTTTTAACCCAAATGTCGAGAGCGATATGTTTTTTAATACACGCTATCCTAACATCGACTTCCGACTCATCAAGAGAACAAACTTAGTCCTATATCAGGAAATTGTCCGCCATCTGGTAGATATAGATTGTAAAGAGATTGCAAATCATTCCGATTACCTCATCTGCTATTGGGACGAAGGTGCCGCAAAAGGCGCCGGCACAAAAGGTGAGTTGACAATGGCAAAATATTTCGGGAAGCCGGTTTATCTTATAACATCATTTCCTCTCCACGATATTCCGGGATGGGTGCTCGGATGCACGACTAAAATCTTCCTAAATTTTGATGAGTTAAAACAGTTGTTGATTGAAATATCACATCCCTCATAATCTTGAACTCTCATGTCCAGCGGTCAGATATATCAGATATATAGGAGTTCCTCTTCAAACATTTCATATTGCGGATGCTGGAAGAATATCAGAAAATTTATTTTATTGGCTTCCATCTCAAATATTCAGTATATTTTTTTTTAGAGATTGATTCCATGGAAGATTTCAGCAGAAAAAAGATGATTGTAGTTGGGGATAAAGTTCTCGTCATCCCGGATAGCAATAAAGAGCGTACTGAAGCCGGACTTTACCTTCCACCGACCGTTAAGGAAAAAGAAAAGGTACATAGCGGTTACGTGATCAAAGTAGGTCCGGGATATCCGGTACCAAATCCGAATTACATTGATCAGGAATCATGGTCAACCACACCAAAAGATCCGGTAAAGTATATCCCGCTTCAGGTCGAAGAAGGCGATTACGCTATATTCTTGCGCGATCAAGCCATCGAGATTGAATACGAGACAAAGAAATATCTTATCGTTCCCCAAGCTGCAATCCTGATGGTGATCCGAAGAAATCCAATGGATGAGTTGGATAAGTAAAGCGAACTTCAGTTCGCCATTATCCATGTAAAAATCGCCCCACAAATTCCCATGTTCCTCCCCACCACAAAAGAAGAACTCAACAAACTCGGCTGGAAGAAATTAGACGTCATCATCGTCTCCGGTGATACGTATATCGATAGCTCTTATTCCGGCGCTGCTGTTATCGGCAAAGTTCTTCGTAGCGCAAGATTTAAGGTTGGAATCATAGCTCAACCTGATGTTAATAGTAATAAAGATATCTTTCGTTTAGGTGAGCCAGAATTATTTTGGGGCGTATCGTCGGGGTGTGTTGATTCGATGGTTGCAAACTTCACCGCTTCCACGAAGCGCAGACGGCAAGATGATTTTACGCCCGGTGGAGTAAATAATCGTCGTCCCGATCGTGCGGTTATTGTTTATTCCAACCTCATCCGCCAGTATTTCAAGAACACAAAACCGATTGTCATCGGCGGCATCGAAGCCAGTCTTCGCCGGATTGCTCATTATGATTACTGGGATGACAGAATACGCCGCTCCATCCTTTTCGATGCAAAAGCCGATATTCTCGTTTATGGAATGGGTGAGAAAGCAATCTTAGAAATCGCCGCACGCTTGCACACTAACCAACCGACTGAAGATATCCGCGGCATCAGTTACATCTCTAAATTACCAAAGGAAGGTTACATCCATTTTCCATCTTTCGATCAGGTAGCCGAGGATAAGAAGAAATTCATAGAGATGTTCCATTTATTTTACCGGAACAACGATCCCGTAACCGCAAAAGGATTATGCCAGCAATATGGCGATCGGTATCTTATTCAGAATCCTCCTGCGCGAAATCTTTCTCAGGATGAAATCGACAAAATTTACAACCTCGACTATGAACGGAACGTTCATCCGTTTTATCTGAAGGATGGAAAAGTAAGAGCGATGGATACTATTCGATTCTCGATAACCACGCATCGTGGATGTTACGGAGAATGTAATTTCTGTGCAATCAGTGTTCATCAAGGAACTGCAATAACTTCACGAAGCGAAAAATCAATTATCAGGGAAGCGGAAAACATCGTTCATGATCCCGATTTCAAAGGATACATTCAGGATGTCGGCGGACCAACAGCAAATATGTACTCAACGAACTGCGATAAAATGATGATGCACGGGAAATGTGTGAAGAAAGATTGCGTCTTCCCCACTACCTGCAAGAAACTCAACAACAATCACCGTCCACAGATCGAGCTATTAAGAAAGTTGCGGAAGATCGAAGGCGTGAAGAAAGTGTTCATTGCATCCGGCATCCGGTACGATATGATCATCGACGATAAGGAATTTGGAGATGAATATTTACAGGAGCTTATTGAGCATCATGTTTCAGGACAGCTTAAGATTGCACCCGAACACACGGAAGATAACGTACTCGGACTCATGCGTAAACCGGGGACACGCTACCTGACGGAATTCAAGAAACGTTTCGACCGGATTGATCTGAAGCTAACCTCCCGAAGGTTAACCACGTTCAATCAGAACAAACCTTCGGGAGGTTTACAAAAGAAAAACCAATTCCTTACATACTATTTGATTGCCGCACACCCCGGATGCGATATTGAAGATGAAATTAAAATGAAACAGTTCGTTTCTAAAGAATTGCGAACTAATCCCGAGCAGGTGCAAATCTTTACGCCAACTCCCTCCACATATTCAACATTGATGTACTACACCGAGATGAACCCGTGGACAGGCGAGAAGTTGTTTGTGGAGAAGAACCTTGGGAAGAAAGAGAAACAAAAGAAAATAATCGTGGAAAAACCAAGATAACCTCCCGAAGGTCATCTTCGTCATTTCATGGCAAACCTTCGGGAGGTTTACCTTGACGCATAGACTTGTATTTTACACATTAAATCCTTATGCTTAAAACCATTGAGCTTTAAATTAATGAATAATTGGGAATAACAATCTCGCGGGAATAAAAATGAAGGTCTTCATCAGCTACAGCCACGATTCATCAGAACATGCTGACCGTGTTTTAGAATTGTCAGATCGACTTGTCAATGAGGGAATCAATTGTATTCTTGATCAATATGAGGATTCACCACCAGAGGGATGGAATATGTGGATGGACAGAAATATCGAAGATGCTAATTTTGTTTTGATGATCTGCACTGAAACCTATTACAAGCGTGTTACGGGTGAAGAAGAATCCGCTAAAGGTCTTGGTGTTAAATGGGAAGGTAAGCTAATTTACCAACACATCTACAAATCAGATTCAAAAAACAATCGCTTCATTCCAGTTATCTTCAAGTCTGAACATAAAGAATTTATCCCGACTCCTTTGCAAGACGCTACTCACTATTGTTTAGACATGGCAGATGGTTATGATGATCTTTACAGACGACTTACACCACAACCAATAACAAAAAAGCCACAACTCGGCAAATTACGTACACTTCCACCTCGTGAACGCAAACAAAACTTCTTCGCAGCGCAAGTAATGCTTTCCAAACTCCCCACCACCGGCAAAGACCTGTTCGGAAGAGAAAATGAACTTAAAATAATCGACGAGGCATGGTCAGAGTCGCACACACGTATTCTGTGTCTGGTTGCTTGGGGCGGTGTTGGCAAGACAGCTCTCGCAAACGAATGGCTCAACCGGATGGAGCGGGATAACTACCGCAGCGCTGACCGGGTTTACGGTTGGTCATTCTACAGTCAGGGGACGAAGGAAGTAGGAAACGCTTCGGCGGATACATTCTTCAATGAAGCTCTCAAGTTCTTCGGATTCGAAGGTGAGCTTCCTAAAAATCCATGGGATAAGAGCAGCGAGCTTCTGAAGCTCATCAACAAGCAGCCAACACTTCTTATTCTCGATGGTTTGGAGCCGCTGCAATATCCTCCCGGTCCGATGCACAAAGAACTTCATGATAAAGGGATGCAGGTATTTCTCAAGAATTTATCCCGACAGAATAACGGCTTGTGTATCATTACAACCCGGTGCGAAGTGAAAGATATCGAGCACACGGTTCGTAACTCGACGAAAGAGATACTTTTAGAAAATCTTGATGAAAATTCCGGTGCTAAGTTGTTAAAAAACTTGAGAGTGATAGGAACGGACGCAGAACTCAAAGCGACAAGCCGAAAATTCAATGGACATGCCTTAGCGCTGAATCTTTTGGGAAGTTATCTTGCAACGGTACACGAAGGCGAAATATGCAAGCAAGACCTTGTACCGAGTCTGTACAAGGACGAAGAAAAAGGAAGCCATGCGAGGAATGTGATGGAGTCGTACGAAGTATGGCTAAAAGGAAAACCCGAGCTTGATATTCTTTACCTGATGGGACTGTTCGACCGTCCTGCACCGAGAGGCGCGATAGATGTTTTGCTTGGAGAACCTGCAATAAAAGGATTGACCGATAACCTGCAAACAATCACTCCTGAAAAATTACAATTTGCTTTGAAGAGATTAAGCGACCTTAAACTGCTCGCAAATGTGGATGAAACGTCTCGTGAGGTGTTGGATTGCCACCCGCTTGTGCGAGAGCACTTTGGAGAGAAACTGAAGAAGAATAACCTGCACGCATGGAAGGAAGCCCACAGCCGTTTGTACGAGTACTACAAAAAACTGCCGAAGAAAGAATTGCCCGATACATTAGAAGAAATGGAGCCATTGTTTGCGGCGGTGGCACATGGCTGTCAGGCGGGTCGGTATCAAGAAGCGCTGGTTGATGGGTATTGGTCGAGAATTTCAAGAAAAACAGAACAATTTGTGGTTAGTAAACTTGGTGCTTATGGATCGGCTTTATCCGCTTTATCAAATTTTTTCGAATTACCTTGGAGCAAAGTTGTTGCAAATTTAACCAGTGCTGATAAGGCAGTTACATTGAGCTGGGCAGGATATAGTCTGCGGGCGTTAGGACGGCTACGTGAGGCGATACAACCTATGCAAGCAGGATTAAATAGTTATGTTAAACAAAAACATTGGGAGTATTCTGCTATTGCTGCAGGTAACCTAAGCGAGCTTTATCTGATCAGCGGAGATGTACCGCAGGCAATCAGCTATGCCCGCCAGAGCGTGGACTTTGCCGACCGCAGCGGGGATGTTTTTGTGAAAGGAAGTGATCGCACTACTTTGGCTGATTCGCTGCACCAATACGGCGAGCTAATGGAAGCCCACCAACTCTTTCGCGAGGCCGAGTCCATGCAAAAAGAAAGGGAGCAGAACAATCTATTTCTCTATGCCATGCGTGGTTTTCGGTTCTGCGACCTACTGCTGGAGCGACGTAAGTTTATTGATGTACAAATGCGAGCCGGTCAAGCGCTTGAAATCGCAAAACAGAATAGACAGCTTTTAAGCATTGCTCTGATAAACTTTCTTTGGGACGGTCGTATTTGTTGCAAGTATTGCAGTTGGAGTCCACCTCTGAGGTGGGTTCCGACTCTAAGAAGGTGGAGTCCATCTTCCAGCAGGCAGCGGACTACCTGAATCAGGCCGTGACGGGCTTGCTGGAAGCTGGAAGTCAGCATCATATTCCTAGTGGTTTATTTGCCCGTGCATTTTATTATCGTGTGCAAAACGAATTTCCCCAAGCATGGAACGATTTAGATGAAGCAAAGGAGATTGCTGAGCGGGGTGAGATGAAACTACACTTAGCGGATTATCATTTGGAAGCTTGTCGGCTGTGTTTGGCGGAACATAAGGTTGAAGACGCCGAAAACCATTTGAGCATTGCGGCAGATATGATCAATAAAATGGGATACGGCCGCCGCCAGCCGGAAATCCTGCTCTTAAAGGCACAGCTTCATTTTGCAAAAGGAAATAAACGGGAATCTCAAAAAATGCTCGCCGAAGCAAAGTCATCCTTCAAGAAAATGGGAATCAAGATGTGGGATTGGGAAGTGCGTGAGCTGGAAAGGAAAATAAATCTGTAACCTCCCGAAGGTTGTCTTCGTCATTTACTGGCAAACCTTCGGGAGGTTAACTCTGCGAGAGGTTATCCCAGTTAATCAAACATATATTTTAATATTTTCTCGTCTTTCTTTTTTTCCTCTAAATATTCCAGCACAAAATTTTCATACTCAATTGGAGTTGCAAAATAACGAGAAATAAATTCTTTGTCAACCTGCCCAATATTTTCTCTTCCGATCCATCCGCGATAATCCGAGAACTTCCAATCTTCAGGTCTTTTGACAAGATGCGCTAAAACCGAATTTAGATGAATATAACGACAGAGTTGCAGAACATAGGAATCTTTTTCAACTGCAACGTGTTTAAATCTTCCTTCAAACAGAGTACCCGATCTCTGATTCCATTTATTAAACGCCTGTACATAGCTGTTGAACACCATTTGCATAAAATCTGAGATAGGGCTATCACCAACTTGACGAAGCAGAAAATGATAATGATTCGGCATTAAGCAATATGCTATTATCGTTATCTGGAATTTTACTGAATACTTTCGGATAAGTTCGAGGCAATAATGATAGTTATCCTCGGAGAGAAATATTTCTTGCTTTCCCGCTCCGCGATTGTAGATATGGTAACAATTATCCTTGAAGAAAATGTTGTTTCTCTGTGGCATATCTTTCTTGTCTAAACTCTAGTTAACCTCCCGAAGGTTAACCACGTTTAATCATAGCAAACCTTCGGGAGGTTGAACGGCTTCCAGTACCAACTCCGCAATATCCTTCACTTGAACTCTCTCACTGGCTTCTTTATCCTTCACGCCGTCTGTCATCATCGTCATGCAGAACGGACAGGCAGTGCTAATCACATCGGGATTGAGAGCGAGCGCTTCTTCAGTGCGCTCATGGTTAACTCGCTTGCCAATCGTTTCTTCCATGAACATCCTCGCACCGCCCGCACCACAGCAGAAACCTTTATCGCCGGAGCGTTTCATCTCAACCGTCTTTACTCCCGGAATTGCTTTAATAGCATCACGTGGTGCATCGTATATCTCGTTATAACGACCGAGGTAACAGGAATCGTGATAGGTTATCTTCGCTTGCTTTTCCTTCGGGAGTTTGAGCTTGCCGGATTTAATCAAGCTCAAAATGAAATCGGTATGGTGAACGACTTCGTACTTGCCGCCGAACTGCGGATACTCGTTTTTCATAATATTAAAACAGTGCGGGCAGGTCGTTACAATTTTCTTAAACATATACTTGCTTATCGTCGCTACATTTTCAGTGATGAGCATTTGAGCAAGATATTCATTACCGGCTCGACGCGCGGGATCGCCGTTGCATTTTTCTTCCGTACCGAGGATAGCAAAATCAATTCCAGCAATCTGCATGAGCTTAGAAAAAGCTTTTGTTACTTTTTTATATCGCTCATCGTACGCACCAGCACAGCCGACCCAGAACAGCACATCAACTTCCTGCTTATTTGACATCAATGGAATATTTAATCCCTCAGCCCAATCAGCACGTGTAGCATGGCTAAATGCCCATGGTGTAAAATTTCTCTCAAGATTCTGGAAAACAACCTGCATCTCTTTCGGAAAGCGTGATTCATTCAGTACAAGGTATCTGCGCATATCCATAATAGAATCGATATGCTCGATCTGCACCGGACATTCCATCACACACGCCATGCAGGTAGTACAAGCCCAAAGCTCGTCTTCGGTAATATAGTTATCGATCAATTGTCTGCTTAATCGCTCATCGTTCACTGTTTCATTATTTGTATTTTGCCATTGACCATTAACAAATGACAATTTACCATGGACAATTACAGGCGCTTTTTCCATTAATCGATGGCGAATATCCACAATAATCTTCTTCGGTGAGAGCGGCTTACCGGTGATATTTGCCGGACAAGCTGCCGTGCATCGACCACATTCCGTGCAAGTATATCCATCCAGTAATTGCTTCCATGTCAAATCCTCAACATCTGAAGCGCCAAACTTTATTGCGGTCTCATCGGCAAGGTTGAGCATTTTAAGGTTTGCACGATTATCGAGTTTGGCGAGATAAACGTTAGGAATTGAAGAAAGAATATGCAGATGCTTGGAGTATGGAAGATAGTTCATCAATCCAAGAACACACAAGATATGCATCCACCAAAATATTTCGAACCACATATTTTGACGCTCGTAGGATAATCCTTCAAACAAACCTGCAAGCTGAATTGAGACAATTTTTCCCATGTAAATGGAACAGTGACATTTGGCAAATTGTGCGGCGTTCTGACCATACATCGACAACATGATAAATAAAATCATTCCAAGTATGAATGTCGCATCAAACTGGGCGCGGGCTGTTACATCCAATCGTTTGGGCTGGATAATGTAACGCCTATATAACGCAAAGATGACCGAGCCGATAACAAGTAATCCCAATAAATCTTGAAGAGTTGTCAATGGAAAATACACAGCACCTATAAATGAAAAATTAAAACCTGGATGTAATCCATCACCAATCGTCTCAAGTATTGCAAGCAGGAGAACAACAAATCCCCAGAAAATAAGGAAGTGCATTATACCGGCAGCCGGCTCACGGAGAAGCTTATTCTGACCGAAGGCAACAGTCAGAACATTCTTTAAGCGGTGAGATGGATTATCCAACCGGTTTTCCGGTTTGCCAATTTTTAAGTATGATATAAGTTTTCGGACGTTAAATCCAAAAAGAGCGAACGAACCAAGAAGTATTAAGATAAAGAGAATAGTTTTGAATGTCATAAGGTAGAATAATTTATTCAATGATTAAATTTATTCGTTAAGCAAGAGTTCACCTTCAAAAATAGTGATGGCGTTACCGCCTACTTTGACGGATACGGGTTTCTCGTCGTCAACTGCTAATTCAACCATAACGCGTCCTCGCCTGCCGATAGCATCACCCTGCTCACCTTGAAATATACACTTACCATCCTGAGCCTTTAGCAATCCCTTTTCATAAAAGATAACGGCAAGCGCCCCATGCGAGGAGCCAGTAACAGGATCTTCATTGATGCCATAATTGGGAGCAAAGAAGCGCGAATGAACTTTTGATTCCCGTTCAACCGTCTCGGTCGTGTAAACACATAATCCTTGGAGGTTCCGGGATTGAAGGAAATGAGACATCATAACAAAATTGGGTTTCAAATTAAAAAGTGTATGAAGCCGACGAATTGCAACAAACAAATAATTATCACGCAGCGCTGGAAAATTACCGTCAAATTCTCCCTGAGTAATATTTAGCAGTCGTACCAATTCAACCTTTTGCTGAGTCCCTGACCGAAGATTTGGCATTTTCAATCCGAACATCACTGTGATCAGATTCTTTTCTTTTATCACATCGAGGGGTAAAATACCGGAAGCAGTTTCGAGTTTAAAATGATACTCTCCATCCTCCTGCATACCGATGCTTCCCTCTTCTGCAATCGCATGAAAGCTGGCAATAGTTGCGTGACCACAGATCGGCACTTCTAATGTTGGTGTGAACCAGCGTATCCGGATATCCGAATCTGACTTCGATGTTGGAAGAATAAACGCCGTTTCTGAAAGATTCAATTCGCGAGCAATATTAAGCATTTGACTTTCTGATAGATTCTTCGCGTCAAGGACTACCCCGGCAGGATTTCCACTGAACGGGATCCGGGTAAATGCATCAACATGCTTGATTTTTATTTTTTGCATTGTCATTTTGATGGAATTATTATTGATATTAATGTTCTACGTTCCTTTATGTAGTAAATTGAATCTCTGATTGAAAAAAATGTTTCAGGGATAGCCGTATAAGTTTGAGCATTGATAACATCTTCATGAGGAGTTTTTCCGCTTATTACCACTCGTTAAAATTTTGACATAAGATAATAATATCGCACCAGAATATCAAGAATAACCTCTTGAGGGCGAAATATTGCGAACAAGAAATGTTTAAATGGTACTAAAATAAGCTGATAAAATGGATTTCATTTTCTGGAAAGCATTAGCTCTATGGCTGATTTTATTCTTTGTCTCAATTGGAAGTTCTGCAAATGTCAGGTCATATCCATCGGGAACGAAAAGAGGGTCGTAACCAAATCCTCCGGTGCCTCGTAGATTGTCGATGATTTTACCGTGACAAATACCTTCAGTAATTTTCTCGATATCTTTTGCAATGAAAGCGGCGACACAGCGAAACTGTGCCGTACGCTTGTGGGCAGGAACGTTATCAAGTTCTTTTAACAATTTCCTATTATTTGCTTCGTAGCTAACCTTCTCACCAGCGTATCGTGCGGAGATCACTCCTGGCGCCATGTCGAGAAATGACACTTCTAATCCGGTATCATCTGCTAAAGTAGGTATACCTGTCAAGTGGAAAATCTCTCTTGCTTTTTTGAGTGCATTCTCTTCGAGAGTTTCACCGTCTTCAACAATTTCCGGTATTGAGGAATAATCTGATAAGCTGCTAATCTCGATGGAAAGATCGTTCAATATCCCTTTAATCTCTTGTAATTTTCCGTAGTTGTGTGTAGCAAGAATTAATTTCTGCATGATCCAAAGCTCACTAAATTATTTTGTAGGAAGAAGGAATCAACCGAGGAGAATTTTTACCGCATCCTCGATCCGTTCGATACCAACAAGCTCGATGCCATTGGAGCGAAGCAATCCTTTAAGATTATTTTTTGGAAGTAGAATCCGCTGGAATCCAAGTTTCGCTGCCTCCTGAACACGCTTTTCGATTTGACTGACGGTTCGTACTTCACCTCCCAAACCGATTTCACCTACAGCCACAATTTGTGAATCGATGGACCTATCCCGAAGACTCGATATGATGGATGTTGCAATTCCTAAATCAACTGCCGGTTCATCGACACGAACACCGCCTGCAATATTCACAAACACATCGTACTGACCAAGCATTATACCCAACCGCTTCTCAAGAACTGCGATCAGCAAACCAAGCCGTCGATAATCGAAGCCCGTTGTGTTACGCTGCGGAACGCCGTAACTTGTTGGCGTAACAAGCGCCTGAACTTCGATGAGAATCGGTCGAGTACCTTCAACACTTGCAACAACCGTTGAGCCGGAAGCTCCAAAAGATCTCTCGGAGAGAAACACTTCTGATGGATTCCTAACTTCCTGTAATCCGGTATCGCGCATTTCGAAGACACCGATTTCGTTGGTCGATCCAAAACGGTTCTTGATCGCCCGAAGAATTCGATATGCATAATGCCGTTCACCCTCGAATTGCAGAACAGTATCGACCATGTGTTCAATAACTTTAGGTCCGGCTATAACACCTTCTTTTGTGACATGCCCGATGAGGAAGATGGGGATGGATTTATCTTTTGCGATGCGTGTAAAAAGTGCGGTTGATTCACGTACCTGCCCTACACTTCCTGGTGAACTTTCAAACTGCGGTCGAAACATTGTTTGTATTGAATCGACGATTATCACATCCGGTGGTGTCCGCTCAATAACTTCCGCGATAACATCCACATTTGTTTCTGCAAGGACAAGAAATGAATCTACAGACTTAAAGTTTAACCTCTCGGCTCGCAACTTGATCTGCTTCGCGGATTCTTCACCCGATATATAAAGAACAACACTGTTTTTCAGTTCAGCAGCTAACTGCATCATAAGTGTGGATTTGCCAACACCGGGATCTCCACCAAGAAGCACAACAGAACCAAGCACAATACCACCGCCTAATACCCGATCAAACTCGTCTATCGAAGTTGTAAGTCGCTGATCCTCAACAATATCCACCTCATTCAGTGGAGTTGCTTTGATGCTTGTGCCCTTAACGATTTTCCTTGCTGAAACTTTTTGAACAAGTTCTTCAACAAACGTATTCCATTCACTACAATTCGGACATTTACCAACCCAGCGTGGAGATTCGTACCCGCAATTCTGACAAACATATTTGGATTGAAGTTTTGACATGACATTTAAGAGTTCTCGCGCCGCAAATCTTTTCCCCACATCAATTTCATCCGCAAGAGATCGAAGTAGCTGCGCTTTTTCCGTTTTACAAGTTTGATAAGGTAAGGAGCTTTTTGGATAGTAAACTCTATAGGTGCATCATAAAATTTTTCCAATTGACCATCAGCGATCATATGAACCGGCTTGACGGATGTGCGTACTTTAATTTTGATTGTGCTGTCGTCTGGAACAATAACAGGGCGTGCCGATAATGTATGTGGCGAGATGGGATTGATGACAATGACATTCGATTTCGGAACAATGATCGGTCCGCCGCTTGAAAGTGAATATGCTGTGGAGCCAGTTGGTGTTGCAATTATGAGTCCATCGGCGGTATAGGTAACCAGATAATCATCGTTAACGTATGTTTCTAAATCTATGATCCTCGGTGATGATCCCTTATCAATCACCACATCATTTAGTGTAAAGTAAAACTGATTATCATTAGCGGAAGAAGTTTTAATTACAATGCGGTCTTCAAGGAAATATCTTCCAGCAATGATATCTGCAATACATTCTTGCAGCTCATCGATGGAAACCTCTGCTAAGAATCCAAGTTTACCGAGATTGACACCGAGTATTGGAGTACCATTTGCACCAACCAGTCGTGCAGCAGACAGCATAGTTCCATCACCACCTAATGCGATAAGTATTTCACAACGATGGGATAGCTCGGACTCATTAACCATGATTTCTTGATCAATCGTAAGTTCTGCCCCGGCATTATTAAACCATTTACCTAACTTTTCATGAACGACAAAAGGAATTTTCTTCAATGTTAGATAACCGAGGAGGTCTTCTGTTACTTCCTTGATTGCTGGTTTACGAATATTTCCGATAATACCGAATTTCATGATGTTGGCGCTGATGTTTGTGGCTGATCTGATGAAGGCGGTTCAGATGGCGATTTTTGTGCCTTCGCTACCTCATCAACATAATTGAGCTTAAGTTCCTGTAGAACAGTTGTAAACATCCGCTCTTCTTCAGGGGTGAGATTGGTTTTCATTTTATTGTGCAACATATCGAGTATATCGATAGAGATTTGTGCTTGGGGAAGATCCTGTTCGATTTTATCCGATATTGGATTTTTTAGTTTACCCATATGCTGTAGGGCTGCAGTTTGGAACATTAAAATTAGCTGTATGAGAAGAAGTTCGTCTTTTTTGATTTGATCCATAGTTTAATCCTTCGATAATCTCCTTGAGGTTATACATCCTACCGCTTATTGAACCTTCCGGAGGTTGTAGTAAATATTATGAAATTTCAGCTTGAAAAACAAATGGAAACCATATTAAGATTACTTTACGAATGATTTGCATAACCTTCCGAGGTTTTCATCTTCCACAATTTTGCATACTTTACAAACACATAATTCGCCGATAGTATTGACAGAATAAATCCATGCATCCCATCAAGGAAACCGCCGCGGAGAAAAAACATCTTAAAGAAAAGGTAAGGTGGACGGATGAGTAGATCAAAGAACGAACTTCTTTTCCCACCATCAGCTAAATCTTCTGCGGCTAAAGTTGTATAACGATTGAATTTCACTAAGTAATGAAATAGTGTATCATCTGTGAAATGCAATATGTCGGAGTTGAGTCTACCAACATTTCCCGATATTTCAAGTTTCTCGTGTACACGCATCTCGTTGAATTTAACTGCGCTGCGTTTGAAAAGCCGTATAACATAACCCGGATACCAGCCGCAGTGCTTAATCCATTTGCCAAGGAAATATGCTCGACGCGCAACCTCATATCCCATGTACTCATCGGTATCTTCTGATATTACTCGTTTAATTTCAAGTGCAAGCTCTGGAGTTACTCGCTCATCTGCATCAAGCCAGAGTACCCACTCATTAGAAGCTTTTTGAAGCGCGAAATTTTTTGCTGCTGCAAATCCCATCCACTCGGTAATAAATATTTTCGGTGTGTATTGTGCAGCAAGCTCAACTGTTTTATCATCGCTCTTCGAGTCAATAAGGATAATCTCGCCTGCCCAAGAAACACTTTGAAGACAATCAACAATGTTATGTTCTTCGTTGTAGGTTATAACGATAACGGAAAGCTTATCAGTTGAACTCTTCACGATGTTGTGTATCGTTGTTTTAATTTTATAACTTCTTCTTTAGAGGTTGGCAGTAAGAATCCAGTGTTGTCTTTCGACCGCATTTGATACTCCCATACTTTAGCATACTGAATCACCGCGGAGATCGCTTCTAATCGAGCATTTATAAATCCAGCAATCCCTTTTTTATACTCTTTGTTGAAGATGAATGAGTGAAAGAATGCTGCAATTACATGAATAAGAATTTTTATCGCGGTGATTTTCGATTCCGTCTTTATTCTTTCGAGAACCTCAAGCGATGTTGACTCGTTAACTCTGCCGATATACTGAGCGATCATCTCGTGTTGTCGCTTGATGGCTGGTTCCATTCACTTCACCACTAAACTGACGAGCTTATTTTTCACCACAACAACCTTAATGATCTGTTTGCCGTTCAGATGACGCCTAACGTTCTCATCCTCCATGACCAGTTTCTTTAGTACCTCATCATCAAGGTCTTTTGGTACTTGGAACTTTGAACGAACCTTACCGTTCACTTGAACAACCATCTCAACCGAACTGACTTCCGTTTTTGCCTCATCATATCGGGGCCATGGCTCGTAAGCGAGTGAAGTATTATGACCCAATTTCAGCCAAAGTTCTTCAGCAATGTGCGGCGCAAAGGGCGAGAGAAGCAAAACAAATGTTTCCATCATGCATCTTGGTTTCACTTCACGATTTAAAAACTCATTAACGAAAATCATCATCTGCGAAATCGCGGTATTGAAATTCATACCTTCCAAATCAAGCGTTACCTTCTTGACCGTTTGATGCATGAATCTTTCATCGTCACCGGAGATAGGGACATTTTTAATAGACGGATGGAGCGCATCGTTCTCATCAACCAACATTCGCCACACACGATTCAGAAAACGGTGTACCCCTTCAACTCCATGAGTTGACCACGGCTTGGTATCGACAAGAGGTCCCATAAACATCTCGAACAAACGCATTGAGTCGGCGCCATATTCTTTTACAACATCATCTGGGGTCACCACATTACCGCGCGACTTCGACATCTTCTGACCATCCTCTCCGAGAATCGTTCCTTGATTGATGAGTCGTTTGAATGGTTCTTTAGTTGAGAGATATCCTAAATCATAAAGAACTTTATGCCAGAACCGTGCATAGAGTAAATGCAACACAGCATGTTCCGCACCACCCACATAGAGGTCGGTAGGCATCCAATACTTTTCTTTCTCTTTCGAAATAAATTCTTTATCATTGTCGGGATCGATGTAGCGGAGATAGTACCAGCAAGAGCCAGCCCACTGCGGCATTGTGTGAGTTTCTCTTTTGGCTGGTTTACCAGTTTGGGCATCAAATGTATTAACCCACTCTGGAATCGTTGCCAGTACAGACTCACCCGTATCGCTTGGCTTGTATGATATACATTTAGGTAATAGAATTGGAAGATCGCTTTCGGGTAAATCTTTTACAGTTCCGTCCTCAAGATAAATCAACGGGAATGGTTCACCCCAATATCGTTGCCGTGAGAATAACCAATCTCGCAATTTGTAATTGATAGAACGCTTCCCAATTCCTTTCTTCTCCAACCATTCTGCCATTCGAATTTTTGCTTCTTCTGTCTTTAATTCGTTCAGAGAAACTTCATCGTTTGATGAATACATACCAATACCTTCACCGGTATAAGCTTCTTTTGAAATATCACCACCCGAAACAACTTCAACAATTGGAAGATTGAATTGTTTGGCGAATTCGTAATCGCGTTCATCATGTCCGGGGACAGCCATGATTGAGCCGGTACCGTATGTGATGATTACATAATCGGCAATCCAGATTGGAATATTTTTCTTTGTCGCAGGATTGACTGCATACGCACCTGTAAAAACACCCGTCTTTTGTTTCTCCTGCGTAATACGATCAAGCTCGCTCTTCATCTTCGCCTGATCGCGATAATCATCAACAATCTTTTTTTGATCTGGGGTAGTGATCTCATCAACAAGCGGATGTTCCGGTGCAAGCACCATATAAGTGGCACCGAACATCGTATCTGCGCGGGTAGTAAACACACGAATAGATTTCTTCGATCCTGCAATTGTAAAATCTGCTTCTGCTCCTTCCGAACGTCCGATCCAGTTGCGCTGCATTTCTAATATACCGGGGTGCCAATCCAGCTCTGCTAAATCTTTTTCCAGCCGTTCCGCGTAAGC
>CAYGZC010000180.1:0-3026 GCA_964354225.1 uncultured Chlorobiaceae bacterium
GCAATCTGCTGAACTTCGTGCAGTCTGTGGGTAATATAAACGATCGAAACACCTTTTGTTTTTAACATCTGAATAATATTGAACAAGCTGTCAACTTCATGGTGTGCTAAAGCCGATGTCGGTTCATCCAGCAGAAGAACGGCAGGTTTGAAGGACATAGCTTTCGCGATTTCAACAATTTGACGTTGTGCAATTCCAAGATCCGAAGCCTTTTTACGGACATCAATATTTACATGCATCTCCTGCAGGACCTCTTCGGCTCGATTAAAAACCTCTTTCCAATCGATGAAAAACTGACCAAAGGATTTTATTTTCGGCAAACGACCAATCAAGATATTTTCTCCGACGGTCAGTTCCTGCAGGATGGATAGTTCCTGATACACCGATGAGATACCATTTCGGAATGCATCAGATGGTGAACGAAGATGTACTTCTTTTCCGTTTAGAGAGATTTTTCCGGAAGTTGGCTGTATTGCACCAGATAAGATTTTCACTAAAGTACTTTTACCGGCTCCATTCTTTCCGAGTAAGGCGTGAACCGATCCCTCTTCAAACTTAATCGAAACACCATCTAATGCGACAGTGCCAGGATATTCTTTTCGTAGATCAGTGAGCTGTAGCATGACAATCTTATTTTGACGCTTTAGCAACTAACTCTTTGTACTTTACCCGAAATTCTTCGATATTTCGAGGATTCTCCCTTGTCAATAGGACACCCGGCATAATAATTTTTTTCTCGAAATTTTCATTCTTCAAAATTTTAATGGCGGTTTCAACAGCCTGATAACCAACATCGAACGGACGTTGGCCCGTTACGGCCTGCAGTATATTATCGTCCGATAAGAGAAAGCCCATAAGCTGATCGGTAATATCAGTTCCAAATACAGCGACCTTGCCCGCCCTCCCTGTATTCTTTACCGCCATTACCGAGCCCACAGTTCCCCCCTCGTTTGCCGACCAGATGATATTCACGTCTGGATTTGCTGTGAGAATATCTCCGGCCTTCTTGATTGCCATTTCTGGCAGCCAAGCATCCTGTTCCGCGATGATTTTGACGCCGGGCAGTTTAGTAACTTCACTTTTGAAACCATCACTCCGCGCATTGCTTTGCTCGGGTAATTGAGACTTGAAGGCAAGGATAGCAATTTTGGCTTTTCCATGATACTTCTCTTCTATGTATTTTCTTGCGGCTTTTCCTGATTCGACACCCAAGCTTCGTTGATCGCTCTCGATTGCCGCTGAGATTACATCACTTTCAAGAGTATTATTATGTATGATGATCTTAATGCCTTTTTCAAATGCTCGCTTAAGAGCAGCAACCGATGCGGTTGCGCTGAGGGGTGCGATAACGATAGCATCTACTTTATTGGTTATGTAGGTGTTGACAAGCTGAATTTCTTTGTCCGGTTTATTGTCGCTATTACCCTCCAAGAGCTCGACACCGTACGCTAAAGCTGCATCCTTCATCCCGATTTGCACAAGCCGGAAGAACTGATCCTCCTGAAAAACTATTCCTGCGATCTTGAATTTACCTGGGACTGCAGTCGATTTGTTCTTATCGCCTTCATTCCTGCTGCAACCCGAGAGCAGTGCGATGAAAACGATAATCATGATACTAATAAAGTTACAGGTTGATTTCACTTTGAACTCCTTATATACTTAAGAATGAACCAAGGTTATAATAACTGATGTTACGCATCGTTAGCTTTTAATGAAAAAATAGATGTTCATTAAAAACAATACAACAAGGATGACGATGATTATGATTGATTTTCACGGGTTTTAATCTGTGAAAATCTGTTTTTTCCGTGTGATCAGTGTTCTATTTTCTGTTTTACGTAACATCAGATAATAATATCTTTTGCTTGATAATTTACGTATGAAGATATAATTATATATTTATTTACTCATGTCATTTAAAAACTCTACTGCTCCCTGTGGATCAGGCGAATACGCGTCTGCGCCAATCTTTCTGGCAAAATCATTTGTAAGAGGTGCACCGCCGACTATACATAGAATATGGGGATTCTTCGCCTTTATTTCACCTATTGTTTTTTCCATGTTCATCATGGTAGTAGTTAACAGCGCACTTAAACCTATAACACATGAAGGGTATTGCTCGACAGCGGAGAAGTATTTTTGGATTGAGACATCCACACCAAGATCGATTACCTCCCATCCGTTACCTTCTACTATCATGGCAACTAAATTTTTCCCGATATCGTGCAGATCTCCCGCAACGGTTCCGATGACAAATGTTCCTCTTCGCTTAACAGCACCCGTTGCAAAAAACGGTTTGAGATGTTTCATGGCTGTTTTCATTGCTTTTGCCGACATAAGCACATCAGGCACGTATACTTTATTCTCACGGAATCTGATGCCTATGTTCCGCATACCAATCATTAATCCGTGCGTGAGAACATCCGAAGGTGATACTCCATTGTCAAGTGCCTTTCTGGTCAATTCATCGGCGCCTTCATGGCCTTTCATATCCGATGGAAAAGGTGAAGCAAGATTTATTTTCCCCCGCTCGACACATACCGCGATTCTTTCAAGAATTTCAGTCATACGTATTTCATAAATTAATAATGAATAAAAGACATGATAAAACCTTTCTTAGCTTTAAGTTCTACCTATCTACATTGATGAGTTTAACCGCTTCAAACATAGCCACGATATTTTCCGGAGGTACATTTGCTAGAATGTTATGCACCTGCTGGAAAACGAAACCGCCTCCCTGTTTTAATGTTTTCACCTGAGCCCGCACATGGTTCCGGATATCCTCAGGTGTACCCAGCGGTAATATACGTTGAGTATCACATCCACCACCCCAAAATACAAGATCTTTGCCGTATTCAGCTTTTAATTCCTCAACATTCATACCACGGCAGCTCGTTTGAACCGGATTGATTGCATCTAAACCGGCATCGATGAGGTCTGGTAATAGTTCGTGGACATCTCCGCAACAGTGCAGCATGACTTTAACATCAGCCAGCGACTTGGCACGTTCCCACAATATCCTATGA
>CAYGZC010000181.1:0-1743 GCA_964354225.1 uncultured Chlorobiaceae bacterium
AGTCCGTTAAATGGATATACTTTTTATTATGTCAGACACACTAATTTACCCGCACCAGCCAGACCCGAATCAGGACTATGGCGAACCTAACCGAACCGATTCAGATTGTGCCGTTTGCGGTCAGGTCTGGTTGGTGGAAGACATTGACCGGAATGGATTGTGTCCGGTTTGCCGACCTGAGGACGAACTGAACCAAGCCGATGAAGAATGGTGGGAAGGAATGACGAGGGGATGTGAGAAGGGGCATATAGAGAGGGAGGAAGGGTGATGGAAACTTGGGAGCAAAGAAATAAAGCCTGTTTATACTTTTCAATACATAGTGTAAATGCGTTGGAGAAAAAGCAGTTCAGTATAGTTTTGGCTAACATAGACAATACTCCTGAGAAGGTTGAATTAGCCAGAAGCCTATACCCTATTGAGGACTGGCATTTCGAATTTCACAACTTTAAAAAGGACATGAGTTTTGTTATACGATGAAACCTTTTCCGCTAAAAATCGTAAGAAGAATATGGACGAACGAGATTATCAATTTATTAATAACGAATTAAACCAAAACAAAATGGAAATCACATTAGACAAAACAAAATTAACCTATGTCCGACAGCAGGACAGGATTAAAGGCAATTGGTATATTGTACTTGAAGATGTAAAGTCATCATCGCCTTGGATAGTTCAATGGCATTCGAACGATAGAAGCATGGATGCTTGGGGAACTGAATCGGTCAAGTTCAACTTCTGGTTTGAAATACCACCGAATTTACCCGGCTTTCCTGAGTCGAATTTACCAGACCTAATCAAACTACCATTGAACGAATGGAGTTATAGTTATTCGGATACACATATCGTTCTGCATAAGACTAAACGGATGCCATCCCTCACCATCCCATCAGGCACAAAATCGGAACAAATCGAGGCGGTAAGAAAATTGTTAAACCAATTACAAACGAATGAAAATGAATAACCGAACCAGATTAATCGAGGCATTTCGATTGATGCGATTTATTAGAACTTTACCAACTAACCATGTTAACAACGAAGAAGGTGATTGATACCATCCGCACCGCACGAAAGCGGAAAGGACTAAGGCAAGCCGATATGGCTGACCTTATGTGCATCACGATGCAACAATACTGCCGGATGGAACGAGGCGTATCGGCTATGAGCGTAGATAGACTGCTCAAGATTTGCGAGATTTTGAAGTTAACGATTGAGATTAAATGACCAACTACCACAGAGCAATTAGACTACTCGGAGAGGAAGCAACAGAGGCGATATTAGCCCAAGGATTAAAGGATGCTGGGATAAACGCACCGACAAGCGAACTCGAATATTATCAGAAATATATCGAATCGTTTTACATCCTCAAACGAACTTGGAAAGATTATGAGTTATTTATTACACCGACAAGGGCAATATTAATCAATGACTTGTTGACCTCACGCAAGCAGGAAGTAATTGCCGTCAAATACGCCATAGCAAAGCACCTTAATACCTACCTGAGCCAAAGTGAAGTGGGCATGATATTCAACACCGACCACAGCACGATATTGAAAGGAGTAAGGGCGTTTACTTGGCATCTGGAAAGTAAAGACGAACTGAGCCTAACCGCATGGAATAAATTGCAGGAATTTTTGAAACAAAACCAAACCGAAACCGTATAAACTATCATGAAATTCAAACCATCAACACACCCAGACTTTGAACTCGAGGCAATCGAGGACGGATACACTTATCTTACTTGCT
>CAYGZC010000182.1:0-13096 GCA_964354225.1 uncultured Chlorobiaceae bacterium
ATTGGGAACCAGGATTAAAAATACTTACGAACAAGATTCTGATAGATCTGTTCGTATTTGCTTGAATAAGCGCCCCATGACAATTGATTCAGAACATCAAGCAAACGCTGCGATTGTTGGCTGCTAAAGATTTTTTTATCTAACTCCAATGCGTCAGTAATCTTGTCCGAGAACGAAACCGCGTTGCGCGGCTCAGCTACAAATACATTTTCAATACCATCGAGTACTTCCAGCGCACCAACGGTTGAGCTGACAACGACAGGAACACCGCTTGCCAGCGCTTCGAGCACCACCAGCCCGAATGGCTCTTGATCTGACGGACACACAAACACATCTAAGCTTGCCGTTACATCCGGAATATCGTCTCTATGTCCCCATACCGTTAAACGATCTTGCAGTTTTAAATCTTCAATACGTTTGAGTATTTTTTTACGGTAACGAGCAACACTCGGAATGATCTCCTCGGTCATTGCACCGCCAACGATGAGAAAAAATAAATCATTCCTTGTTTGAATAAGCTGACTTGCAGCATTCAGAAACGTCTCGTGCCCTTTCCAGACATCGTATCTTCCGATGAAGCCGACAATCTTTTTATCATGAGGCAATCCGAGTTTTTCGCGCAGCCGTTGTTTCTCCTCTTTTGTTCTCGGATGAAATTTTGAAGTATCGACACCCCAATAGATAAGCTTGATTTTTTTCTTCAAGCCGAATGTTTTTTTCTTCAAATCAGTCATCACCATCGAAGATAACGCTACAATATACTTTACACCAAACATAGAAAGCAGATTAAGGACAAATGCACGCAGTCTCTCATAAAAAAAGATAACGTTAAATACGACGGGTATCCGGTCAAAGAGCATAGCAGGGAATAGCAGAAGCAGTGATAGAACATCGCTGCATTGGACAATTTCGATTTGCTGTTTTTTTATGTAGCTTTTTATTTCCCATGAAGCTTTAAAATTACTCCAAAATATTCTTGGAATAATACACTGTTGAAGCATTGCAACAACGAACGGGACAATCGCTGTTTGAATCCCTATTTTTGTTAACTTCTCAACCAACGGACCACGCTTATTGAACATAACGATATGTTGAAAACGTGATTTATCCAGATTTTCCAATAAATGAAATAAACCAATTTCTCCTCCTCCGATTTCGGTATACAAACTGATGAACAAAACTCTCCGTTTTACTTCATTGGATTGCTGAGGCATTTTATCGGTTTCTAATATCGGGGTCTAGGGGGATCAACTCGTTTAGTATTTTGTATTGCCTGCGATCATCACGGCTGCGTTTCTGAAATGTTTTCTCTACGAAGGTCTGAAATCCCCACGAACCTGGCATAAATAAAACCAAGCCAGATAAAAAACTGAGCAAGAAATGCGAGGATTATCAAACGGAATCTACGAAACAGCCCCTTACCCTTCCCTACATTTGAGAGCATCGTTATAATGTTCCAGATAGGATTTGTTTTTAGACCGAGCAGTTTCTCCTTGTTTGCGACATTGTAAAGAAGATGGGACCCGCGCCCAAGGCGGTAATAATAGAAAAGGAATGACCGTAACGTAAAGTGATGGCGGTGCTCGGCCACAATATCTTTATCGAAGGCAACGCGCTCTCCGGAAGCCAGCAGTCGACCGATCAGTTCACGATCTTCCGAACCAAAGTAAAATCGCTCATCGAATCCGCCATATTGCTTAAAGAGCTTCGGGTCGCAGGCAAACGAAGAGGTGAGAACAAATCGGGGATGTAAAGGATCGCAATTCATTCGATTGATCAAAAACTGATTCATCTCATGATGAACGACCGAGTAGTCACTCTCCAATAGTACGTTCGAGACATTGCCGAAAACGAGAGAAGCACGATTACGTTGGAGTGCTGCTTCAAGATCCCGCAGCCAAGTTGGGTAAACACTGCAGTCGTCATCAAGAAAAGCGAGGATATTCCCCCTCGCAGCTTCGGCGCCGCGGTTGCGTGCCGCAGCAATACCCAGGTCAGAAAGCTCAACTACACGGATGCCATGCTCATGGACTGCTTGGACGAGGTATTCGGCAGTGCCATCTTTGCATCCATCATTCACAACAATGATCTCATAATCTTTATAATCCTGATGGAAGAGACTTTCAAGTGCCTTCTCCAGAGATGATAACCGGTTATATGTTGGAACGATTATTGAGAATGTCATAAGAAAGCAATGACCAAAATGTCCTATTCATCGGAATTCAACAACTCCTAATTAAACCGCAGAACGTGTTCTAGGTGCTCTTTCGCCGAAAGCGGTTAAAAATTCAACCATTATCTTGCCCGCCATGCTTACGGCAGGCAAGCTTTGGCGGATTAAAAGTTAAGTAATATCAGGTTGAGAATCAAAGATTTCACGGAAGCTTTATTGATCCTTAAATCGGGACAATTATTGCATCATATTAAATCTTTATTGTATATTCTTTTCACATGATGGCAGTAGGTACGAAAATCCTTCTAATAATTTGCGGCATTATTATCGTTCTCCACATCTGGGGTGCTGCTCAGCCCTCTTATCACAATTGGGGAACACAATCATTGGCATATTATGATACATCTATCGGTTTACTAATGATGACGGCAGCGATATCCTTATTCATTTTCCCTGTCCGCCGGTTTTATTTACAAATTTTTGAGTGGTGTGTCAGAAAAATTTCAAAGCTGCCGCTGCCTTTTATCTTTCTCGGTACATGTACGCTATTTATTATTCTGATATTCCAATTCCCGGCTAAGGGGTTGCTTTTAGGTGACAGTAAGTTAATTTTACTAACAACCTCCGAGATACCTTCAAACCCTCAGGCATCGGCGAACTTTCGGAACCAGCCATTAGTTCTGAAAGCGCTCCATATCGTGGAAGATTTTCTGAACCTTTGGGATATTCATGGACTTAAAAATATTTATTTATGGATCGATCTGTTTGCAGGTCTCATTTTTCTAATTACTGTCTTTCTTTTTGTTTATCATTTACGAACATCACCGTCAGAAAAAATTTTCATCGGACTATTTCTAATGGCTGGCGGTGGGTCTCAATTCTTTTTTGGGTACATCGAAAATTACGCCCTTCTTTACTCATTTACTGCCGGTTATGTAGTAACAAGCTGGCTGGCACTTCAAAAAAAAATTCACATCTTTATTCCTATTATCGTGTTTACTATACTTGCAGGACTTCATTTCGGAGCGATAATATTCCTGCCTACCATCATTCTACTTTTTTATTTATCATGGCGCGATAATAAACGAAGTGTCTTCATAATATCATCAGTCATCGTCGGCTTATCGGTGCTTGCAATTTATCTGAGTAATTATGGTATCCGTCAGTTACTTATTCGAATCCGCGATGCATTCTCATACGACTTTTTACCATTTTTCCAAGCTGTTCATGGCATCCCATATACAGTTTTTTCATGGCTTCACTTCACCGAGTGGCTTAATCTCAATCTTCGTATTGTTCCTTTAGGATTACTACCCGTAATTGTTCTTTTATTCCTCCGCCATCAAAAGCAGGAGCAAAAGAATGGTGAATTAATTTTTCTTGTATCGGCAACGCTTTGTGGACTTATATTTACATTCATAATGAACCCTGCTTTGGGGATGTTCCGCGATTGGGACCTGATGGCGAGCTTCTTCATTCCGCTTATATTTCTTACAGCATATCTCTTGATTAATTCAATTGTTGAGGCGGACCGCAAACAGATCATCTTTGTGATTGCGATCCTCTCGGTTTTTCATACATCGTTTCGAATCGGTGTGAACGCAGATGAAGAGAAGCATCTTCAGCTTGCCGAGAGAATGGCACAGCCGTTGTTGTTAGGGACCTTTGCTCAAAGACTATACTACGATAGATTGGCGAATGCATTCTGGGATAGACAAGATTATTCTCACGCTAAGATATGGTACGAGCATTATATTACACTCGATAGCACAAATCCACGCATCAATGCAAATCTCTCCGATGTCTATCGCAAACTGAATGACGATGAAGGTGTATTCCGCATGTTAAAAAAATCAGTTGCCGAAGGAAGTAAAGATCCAGGTGTTTATACAAACTTTGGTGTGGAACTGTACAAAAGAGGTGATACACTCGCCGCAATCTCTATGTTTGAAAAAGCTCTCGAATTAAATCCTCAACGACCCAGTGCTCATGCGAATCTCGGTTTATGTTACTTGCAAATGAATAATCCCCTGCAAGCAATAGCCCACTTAGAGACATCAATTAATTTAGGAATGAATCAACCTGTCATATTGAGACAAACTGGTGATGCATATTATGCCGTCGGAAATTATGAGAAAGCAATAAATTATTATGAAAGTTATCTTCGCGATCAGCCATATGATACCCTGGTGATGAAAAGAATCACAAAAATAAGAGAGGAATTAATCATTAAATCGCTCAAAGTTAAAAAGTAAACAATAGATTATGTACCGATTATATTACTTACTGCTGTCAGTCTGTTTCGTCATCGCTGCACTGCACATTTGGGGAGCGGTTTATCCCTCTCATGAAAATTGGGGAATCCATTTCTATGGTTTCTACGATCCATTAGTTGCTTACATCGCACTGGGATTTATATTGTTTCTTGCCATGCCAAAAGTCCAAACCATTGTAATCGGTTATTTCGATAAATTGGTGCGGACAATAAGGAAATTACCACTTCCGGTGAACTTCATTATAATTTTAGGCATATTGATAGGCGCAATATATTATTCCTCTGCCAAACTTCATCTCCTCGGTGATGGAGCAATCCTATTGCGTTCCGTTCCTCTCGGGATAATGGGTGATGAGATTTCGCTAAGCTTTCGCAATCAGCCATTGATGTTTTGGATTTACCGATTGGCGATGACTCTTCATCCGTTCGAAGCATCCCCAAATGCTTACACGGTTTATTACACGATTGATATTATTGCAGTGATAGGATTCCTCGCGCTGGTATTTTGGAGTATGCGCGCCACGCAACAGCCATTGACAGAAAAAGTTCTGTTGGGATGCATGCTTATCTTTTCTGCTGGCAGTCAATTCTTCTTTGGATACGTTGAGAATTATGTGCTGCAATATGTGATGACAATGATATACATTGTTACGGGTTGGTTCGCGCTGGAAAAACGTATCTCTATTGCTGTTCCAATTGTAAGTTTTATTTTGATGGTTCTGTTACATCTTGGTGATCTTGTTTTTCTTCCAAGTTTGATATTGCTTATTATTTTTAAATGGAAGAAGAATAAACTCCATGCTGTCATCTTCCTTGCAGGGATAGGTGTTCTTGGAGCAGCTGTGCTGTACTTTGTTGGTTTCAACCTGATCGATATGACCCGGCATCTTAGATCGGGAACAGTTGATTTTTTAAAACCCTTTTCAGCGGGACGCGGCGTTTATCCTTATCCGATGTTTTCACTTTTGCACTTGCTCGATTGGTTTAACGCTAACATGCTTATAGCTCCATTTGGTATCATTCTTACTTTGATACTTATTCCAACTTTGCCGCGTGAACGTCGATGGAAAAATCCGATACTACTTTTCCTCCTCCTTTCTGCTGTGTGTGGATTATTTTTCACATGGGTAATTAACAGCGCATTGGGACTTGCGCGCGATTGGGATTTATTTGCAAGCTTCTTTACTCCGCTTATGATCCTTCCAATTTACTTACTTAGTCAACCGATAGAATTTCAGAGACGGCGGAACATAATCTTCATAATCGCTCTGATTATTCTTCTACACTCCGCTCCATGGATTAGGATAAATGCATCCGCCGAGCGTCATCTGACAAGGATGAAAACTCTTAACAGTACAAAACTTCTTTCCAAGGCGGCACAGATGTCGTATAATGAATCGCTGGCAAATTTCTTTTTTGATACAGGACAGTACAGTGACGCTCGTGGTTATTACGAGTACTATATGAAAATCGATTCGGGAAATCCCCGCATCATCGGTAACATAGCTGATGTGTTTAGGAAGTTAGGTGAACGGGACAAATATTTTTATATGTTAAAACGCGCAGTCGCAGTCAATAGTCAAGATCCAGGGATTTACTCAAACCTCGGAGTGGAATATGCAAACCGAGGAGACACAGCTGCTGCGATTGAATTTAATGAAAAGTCAATCAAAATGAATCCGATGATGCAAAAAGGACATGCAAACCTTGGAATATTATATCTGAGTAAAAAAGATTATAAGCTTGCCGATCAACACTTTACAACGGCGATAAATCTTGGGATGAGGGAGCCGTTACTATTTCGATATGCTGGGGATCTTTGTCTGGTAATAAAGGATTACGAAAGAGCTTTGCAGTATTATGATATTTATCTTACATCAAATTCAAACGATCAGCGGATAAAAAATTTACGGAATCAAATCTATCTAGCGCTAAAAGAACAACACCCACAGCGGTAATGAAGAATTTATCTTTTGTTTAGTTGTATCAAAAATAAAAACCACAAAAATCAGATTGATATTTGTGGTTTTTCGTGGGCCCTGTAGGACTCGAACCTACGACCCGCAGATTATGAGTCTGCTGCTCTAACCAACTGAGCTAAGGGCCCTCTAGGATTAGTTATTTTCGTTTAAAGTCGTTTAAAATATACCATTTTTCGTCCATATTTCAAACAGAAAGATGAAAAAAATCTTCACCATTGACTCAGACGAAAGAATTTCATATATTTAATCAATGAATTTTACTTGGTCCAAAGCAATATCTGTTAAAATATTTAAGCGCAGAATGAACCAAGCCCTTTTGGGAGGGATCGTTTCCCAACACAAATCTTTTTGTAAACAGACCAAACATTCACTTTAAGGGGAATGCCTATGGCTCGAACAAAATATTCTGAACATTTTTGTGCTTACTGCAATAAAGATACACGGATGGTTTTGGTTGGTTCGATGGAAGGTCATAATGAAAAAATTTGGTACCGTTGCACACGATGTCATCATATGAGTCTTTTGGATGACAGTCAGACATCGACAGACGGTAAGCTTGATCCATCAACAGCAACACCATACAAACCATGCCAGTGCTTTAAGATAGGTGAGCAAATTTTTCACAGCCAGTGGAACGATGTCGGTAAAGTATTGGGCAAGATGAAAACATCGGACGGCGGACAGGCAATTGTCGTTGCATTTTCAAAGCTTGGGCAGCGCCGATTGATCGAAAACTTAAAAGAAGAAACAACCATAGAATTAACAACAGCGGAATAATATATTGAGACAACATATGGAAGGAGGTGAAGAGTATGGTTGGTATCATGATACAAGAAAATGAGAATATCGACCGTGCCTTACGAAGATTTAAGAAAAAGTACGAGCGATCCGGCATCCTAAAAGAGGTTAAGAAGCGCTCGTATTTTACCAAACCTTCTGTAAAGAAACGATTGGAAAAAATCAAAGCGGTCCGCCGGGCATATCGGACTAGGATGGACGAGATGTAAAAAACTTTATCTCGGTGAAAATAAAAAGGGTTGATCCAACGATCGATCCTTTATTTTTTTATATTCCTTTTTGTTAAACACTTTCTGTTCTCACTTCGTCCGCGAGTTTTTCTGTTTTCTCCTTCATCCCCAGTTTTTGCCTTACCCACGGAATCCGAATCAACCCAATGAAAATAAGAATTAATGTTATTCCCCATGCGCTGTGTGTGATTATCATTCCAGTTTTATATGCCGGCAGATCAAAACGAAACTCAACCGTATGATTTCCAGAAGGGATAATAACAGAACGTATGATGTAGTTGGTTTTATAGATCTCTGCCTCTGTACCGTCAATAAATGCATTCCATCCGGCAGGATAATAACTTTCCCCGATGACAAGCAGGGATGCATTCGAACAAAAAGTGTTTATCGCAATGTAACTTGACTGGTATTGCGTAACGACTACATTTACTGAATCTGATTTATCGAGTTTTATTGCCGGCTGCTTTTCAAGAATTGCCGTGACTTTGGGATTCCACGAAGGAGAATTCAAAACAGCAAATGTTTCCTTTTTTGATTGCGAAACAATTGCCGTATCAACGAACCATGCACGAGGCAGGAAGTTCGGATTGAGATACGTTAACAATTGTTTTGATTGATCAACATTGACAAGTGAAAATTTATCCTCAGGCAATCTCATCTGTGCAATCAGGTACTTGCCATTCAGCATATTGATAATGTTCATGTTCAGAGGAAATTGCGGATCGGAACCTATGGGAAGAGACCCTTCTATAATATCCTGATAAATCTTTAATTTAGCCGGACTATAACCACCGATCGATGAAATTTCATGGTACATGTATGAATCATCCTGAAAGAGATCCTGCCCGACCGGGAAAATTCTGTACAAACTTGTATCTGCTTTTAAAAAATTTACCGTAGCATCCGGTTGGAAGCGATCGTCCAACGATTTCTTCGGTTTTGGTTCAATGAATTTTGTATCGAGTATGAGAAGATCGATGATCAGAATAACAAGTAGTCCTGCAGTTAGTGTTGTAAATGTCATCTTTCGTTTGATGTAGCCGATGACAAGACCGATACCGGCACCAGCGATTAGCGCAAATTTGATGTAATCCTTCCAGAGAAGGTCGAATCTCATTCGCTTCAATTGTTCCAGTGCCTGCGGTGTTTGGGCACCATATTGCTGCCGCAATGATTGCATATCGTCACTCCTCGTGAACATTACCCCCGACAGCGATGAATACACAGCATCGTTTGCTACGAGGCCGATGAGCAGTAGTGCACAAATAATCCCAAGTGTTATCAGTAGTCTCTTACGTAATTTTTCGAGGTTGAAAGCTTTCGCGTTACTTTGCATCTCAGAGAGAACCATAAATCCGGTCGCAGCGAGGAGACTTATTGTTATTGGCATGAGATGAAGAATCAACACCGGTACACGGAATTTATTAAAGTATGGGAAGTAGTTGAACATTATATTATAGATCAAACCGAAGTGACGACCAAACGAAATTAAAAACATAATTGCGGAAAAAATCACCAGAAACCACGTGAGACGATTGCGCCGGTATATCAAAGCAATCACGCATAGAAGAATCGGTGCGACGCCTATGTAAACCGTGCTCTCGGTAAACGGCATCCATCCCCAATAGAATGGCGTGGAAAATCCGAAGAAAGATGGCACAATGTAATTCATGATCTCGAATGGATGGAACGACCAATTGGTAGCATAATCATAAGTCAAACCACCGGTTCCTCCTTCACCCCCACCACCGCGTATCGAATAAGCTGCGTATTCCTGCGTTGGTAAAAACTCATATGTATAAATCGCGAACCCGATTCCAAGAGCGAGAATGAAAAAAAATGCTTTTTTCAGAACCACTGTCGGAGTTTTTCTGATTTCAAGTACAATTTCGTAAATCATGTAACAGCCGATCATAAGTAATCCATAGAATGCGATCTGCGGATGACGGCTAAGCAGCATTGTTCCTGTCACTGCTGATAATAATCCAAAACTTAAAACATCTCTCTTTTCAAATAGTTTATATGCAAAAAGAAAAAGCAGTGGAATATAGCTCAGCGTTACTAATTTTGTCCCGTGGTTTGGTTGTACAAGTCCGATAGCATATGGATTCAGCATCACGGTGATGGCAGCGAAGAGAGAGGATAGATGTGGAAACTTCATCTGACGCACGAGTAGATACATGAATACTCCCATGAGTAAATAATGAAGGACAAACCAAAACACCTCAGCGTTCAAGAATAGAAGTTGACCTGGTATTTGGATGGCTATTTCTAAATAATTGAGATTTGTCGGAAACATCAAAGCTCCTGCAAACGGCATACCGCTGAAGATAAACGGTACCCAGAGTGGATCGGTATGTTCTTTCTCTTTAATGGATTCAAAAGCTTTCCCGATAGCGTGAGCGGCAGCCGTATCTCCTGTATCTGAAAATATCATATCGGATGTGATTATTTTGAAGAAGAGTGTATATATAAGACCCAACATTATAAGAATGCAAAGGAGATCTTTTTTCCAATAGGATAGTTTATCGAACCACGAGTGACCTTCGGAAGGTTTCAGCGTTTTCTGGGAAGATTTAATTTTTTGTGCCATATACTATATGTGAATAAACAATTTGAAATGGTTTGTAATTGAATTGCAATATTGGTACCACTTAATCGCATGAAATATACACAAAATAAAAGAAGAATTAAAACAACCCGGAAGGAAAATACATGACTTTTGGAAGGCACTGCCTGATTATTAATGTTACAATATGATTTATCAATTTAAATGAATACCAAATTGTAAATTAGAGTCGCCAATTAGGATGTACACCAAAAAAGTACAACTCATTATTATCGTTTATTTGACTAAATCAATATTTTGTGAATTTGTAACAAATTATTTACGGCACTTACCAGAATAGCCTGCCTGGTAGATTGCCATAATTTCACTCATTGAAAGTGCTTTTTTATAAATCGCCAATTCATCAATCCAACCATGGAATGGAGCATTATGAGCAAATCCTACACCTTGAGTATTACCAATTCCAATTCCCGGAGAATAGTTTGAATCAAGATCACGAAAAGGTCTGACATTTGTGGTCGTTTCTGCGGCTACTGAACCATTAATATAAATCCTCATTGCGCTGGAGATAGAATCGAGTGATGCTGCAACATGAAGAAAACGATTAAGCGTAATGGGTGTTTCCATGTGTACTGATGCTTCAGAAGATTGTTCTATTAAAAATTGTAATCTATGATCCGAGAGAATTCGAAAATCGTACGGATCTATTCCAATTCGATCATCCCCACGGAAAAGAATGTGTCCACCATTCGGACCGGGCCACGACTCGATATAAATCCAACCCTCTATTGTAAATGATCCTGTAAATTTGAGATTGTCAGCATCCGGAACGACGATTCTTCCTCCAACACCATCAAAATGGAAAGCTTTCCTGACTTTCCCTGCTGAGTAAGATACACCATTTTGAATAGTTCCGTTATTACCCCCTACTATGTCATCCGTATTACCTTCGCCAGTCCACCAACTTACTATATCGGAAGATACAGGAGAACATGGCTTTCCCCAAGTTACATGAAATTCAATTGTACCATTCGCTGGAAGTAACTCTAACTCCACTACAGGAGTTTTATCCGGCATTACATTAACATCAATTTCACCGCTATACCGAATAATATCAAGACTATCAAGAGCATCAACCTTTAAATGCCATTGCCCAACGGGGATATCGCGAAATGTTCCCGAGGCACTCTGAGAAGTATCCGAAATAGAAAAGTTCAAAATCCGATCTTCAAAACCACGGCGAGATAATTTTGCTACAATTTGAACAATGGAAGAAGGCGCTTTTGAAAAAACAAAATCAAGCTTACCAAGTCCCTCAGATGGATGACTGCTATCAACAATTTTTACATTCTCATTGCAAAACGTCGCAATAAAAATGATAATTACCAGGAAAAGATAAAAAAATAGTTTCATATGAACCTCCATATATGACTAATAATTTATAATGGATTTATTTATTTCAATATATAGAATCAAAGTAGAAAAGTCAATGATTCTTCTAAATCTCGCTTTTTCTTTGGTGAAATATTGATAAAATCATCAAAACGAACCATTATACATAAAAGGTCTTTCTTCGAGGTCGAAAGCCTATCGAACTAAGTAGAAAACGAAAAACCTCCAGTATGTTTATTGGTTTGCTTATTTTTTTCCCCTAAGATAACACTCGATTAATAGCTTCGGAATTAATTAGAAACGAAGGAAAATATAAGGAAAAATAATGAGGAAGTAAAACAGAGTTTTCTGTTGATCAATCATGCTTCCAGTTGGCAATTGAAATAAATATTCTTATATTATTTCATTGTTATTATTAAAAGTAGGGAAACAAAAAGGGAACATTCCATATTAATCAATAATTATTAATTAAGGGGAAGTCCATGAATTAATTGCTTGCAGGAATATTAACACTAGTTGTCATGTTTGTGAATTGTCTGTTTGCAAAGGAAATAACGACAAATCCATACGGGGTAACATCCCAAAGCTTCAAGTATGAAAACAATGCCTGTCTTAACAATGAGGACAGAAACAATGATAATAAAAATACTCCCATACAATAGGTTGTGATTGAATCATATGTAACAACGGAACTTCCGGGAAACAGTGAAAGAGCAAATTATCTTGATGGGGTTGGCGGTTTTATTCAAGCCCTTTATCCTGATTCTGCAACGGGAAATTATACCATCCAATTCGACGGCATAAATGATTTGGTTAAAATAAGTCCTTCTCCTTCACTCGTCATGTCAGATGCTATAACAATAGAAGCATGGGTATATTATTATGGTCGAGGAACTACCCAAAATTATAACGTAATTATTGATAAAGGAGCGGAATATTAGCCGTATACAGAGATGGTAGTGTTCAATTCGCTATTCATACACCGTCACTAGGTTGGGTATGGATAAATAGTGGATATTTTTTAACGATTGATATATGGACGCATCTTGCCCTGGCATATTCTTCCTCATCTGGACAGATCATCTTATATGTCAATGGTGTTAATCGGTTTTCAAAACCAGCAAGCGGAAACATTATTGCTGATATTCCACCAACCCAGTTAACAATTGGAAACTGGCCGAATATTGAGAACACATTTGAGGGGAGGATTGATGAGGTTCGCATGTGGAATTCAATATTAGATAGTGGAACAATTCAACAGTGGATGACAAAACCATTATCTTCTATCCATCCAAATTATAGCAACCTTAAAGGTTATTGGAAATTCGATGAAGGAACCGAGACGTTCACAGATGATGTAAGTGGAAATGGAAACACAGACACATTAGTAAACAATCCCCAATGGATTGTGTCTACGGTACCATTAAATCGTGTTGCATATTATCCATTCAACGGCAACGCCAATGATGAAAGTGGAAATGGAAATAACGGAACAGTGGATGGAGCATCGTTAACAACTGATCGACTGGGAAATTTAAAATGAAACTCCGCCGACAGGAGTCGGCGGTTTCTGAACCATATTATTCAAGATCGAGTTTCAGTTGCCCTTTATCCTCTTTCCCTTGGTATTCGACATATGCTAAAATTTCTTTCTCGCTTAGTCCAACGGTTGAAACA
>CAYGZC010000183.1:0-3873 GCA_964354225.1 uncultured Chlorobiaceae bacterium
TTGTATAATAGAAGATTGACAATCAGCATGGCAAGACAACTAAGAGCAGAAACCATATAGACAAATTCGTTGCCAAGACTATCTCTCACAAAATATGCTATTGTCGGTCCAATCATAGCTCCGGCATTAACGAGCCAGTAATACACTGCGTAACCAAGCGATTTCGTTTCATCGGTGGAAGTTACTGCAACCGTACCGAGCACCGATGGTTTGATGAACGATCCGCCGAAAGCAGTAAAAATGAGAAAAGTCATCATCAGCCAGTAATGATCGAAGCCGCTATAAATTCCGGAAAAGGCGCTCATACCAACAGAGCCTATTAAAAAATATCCAAGTGCTAACACGGAAAATGCAATATTAAACGCGCGGCGGAATCCCCACTTGTCGGCGAGCGTGCCGCCAAGAATCGGTAATAGATAAATCAGTCCACCGAAGAGCCCGGAGAGCTGTCCCGCCTCCGCTTCAGTAAAACCAAGTTTGTTGCGCATATAAATCATGAAAACGATTTGCTGTCCGTAGTATGCTAATCGTTCGAATAACTCCATTCCATTCGCGACCCAGAAGGTTGGATGAAAACTAGTGCGCAGTTTCTCTAAACTTTTTTGTATGTTCATGAATGCTCCTGTTGGTTCATGATAATGTGAGTAAAGATATTTTGAATATGTGAAATTAGCAAAATGTACTTTGAGAAGCAAACCAAATTGATTTTGATGATGAGCTTGAAATTACGTATATTTCCAAAACTTCAATAACAATCTCAGATAATAATGAAAGCTATCCGTTTTCACGATTTTGGAAGTTCAGATGTTCTTCGATTCGAAGAAGCGCCGAAACCGATAATCGGTCCGAATGAAGTTCTCCTTCAGATGAAAGCCGCCGCAATGAATCATCTCGATCTCTGGGTTCGTAGCGGTGCAAGAGAGCGCAGTATTCCACTTCCTCATATTCCCGGATCAGATGGTGCCGGAATTATCGCAGAAGTAGGAAGTGCAATTGATTTTCTGAAGGTTGGTGACAAAGTTCTGATATCGCCCGGAATTTCTTGTGGACACTGCGAAATGTGTTTGGGCGGAACCGATAATCTTTGCCGCACTTATCATGTACTCGGAACGAAAGAGGACGGAACGTATGCAGAGTTTGTAAAACTTCCGGCGACTAATGTTCTTCTTATTCCCGATGGATTGGATTTCAAACAGGCAGCAGCAATTCCACTTGTGTTTCTTACCGCTTGGCACATGTTAGTCGGTTTGACGAAGATAAAACCGGGTGAAACGGTTTTAGTGCATGCCGCTGGCAGCGGTGTTGGCTCGGCAGGAATTCAAATTGCAAAACTTATCGGAGCGCATGTCATAACAACCGCCGGAACTGATGAGAAACTGAAAGAAGCTAAAGACCTTGGTGCCGACGAAGTCATCAATTACAAAGAAAAAGATTTCGTGGAAGAAGTTAAACGATTAACCGATAAACGTGGTGTTGATGTTGTGCTCGAACATACGGGCGGAGAAATTTTCGAGAAGAGCATTCCTACCCTTGCGAAAGGCGGACGTTTAGTTACTTGTGGTGCAACATCGGATTATGTCGGTAAAATAGATTTGCGATATATTTATGCAAAGCATCTTACTATCCATGGTTCTTTCATGGGCACGAAACGTGAGATGATGGAAGTATTGAAGTTCTTCCAAAAAGGTTTTGGCAATCGTCAGCTTCAACCAGTCGTGGATTCCGTCTTCCCGCTGGAAAGCGCAGTTGAAGCTCACCGAAGAATGGAAGAGAGAAAAAATTTCGGCAAGATTGTGTTGAGTATTTAGAATTATCAGCAGCAAATATCCAACATTGAACATCGTACGAAAATAACCTACACAAATGAATTGTAAAATATAAAATTACGAAGGAGATAATTATGAATCATTTTGGCCATATTGAAATACCTACGAAAGATTTTAAGATTGCAAAAAAATTCTTCGGCTCGGTGTTTGGATGGACGTTCCAGGATGTGCCGGAGATCGACTATATTTTATTCCGCGCAGGAATGAAACCAAACGGTGGTTTCTTCAAAGTAAAGAAAATGCCGAAGAGCGGACAAGTGAATGTGTACATCGAAGTGAAAAGCATCAGCGCAACGTTGAAGAAAATCCGTGGTGCGGGTGGATCGATCATCATCAAGAAAACCATGGTTAAGGGCATGGGATGGTTTGCGATGTTTACAACACCCGATGGGTGCCATCTGTGTTTGTGGGAGAGGAAGTAACTTGCTAAATGGAATCTCACTTAAAGGTGGACTCCATTTTTAATCCAACATGGTAACGCTTTCAAATATCGAGCAGGCTTACAGAACCCTCAAACCTACAGTCCATAAAACGCCGCTGTTGTCATCGCGGACGTTCAATACGATAACAGGCAACCATGTCCACTTCAAAGCAGAAAACTTTCAGCGTGTTGGTGCATTCAAATTCCGCGGTGCATACACTAAAATCGCTTCATTGACCGAAGAAGAAAAAAAGCACGGTGTGATCGCTCATTCATCGGGAAACCATGGACAGGGTGTTGCGCTTGCAAGCAAAATCTTCGGTATCAAATCGGTTATCGTTATGCCGCACAACTCGATTACCAGTAAAGTAGAAGCGACAAAGGATTACGGTGCAGAGGTTGTCTTCTGCGGATTATCAACCGATGATAGAGAGAAAACAACACGGGAACTTATTGATAAATACGGATACACACTCGTTCATCCCTACAATGATGAGAAACTTATTGCGGGACAGGGAACAGTGGGACTTGAAATCTTTAATGACTTGAATGATCTCGATTATCTTTTTGTCCCTATCGGCGGCGGCGGGTTGATCTCGGGCTGCGCGCTTGCGGCAATGCATCTTTCACCGAAGACTAAAGTCATTGGTGTTGAAACAGAAGGTGCAAACGATTGTTATCAATCTTTCAGGGCGAAGAAATTAATCAAGCTTCCATCTGTTAATACAATCGCAGATGGAATGAGAACGCTTTCCGTCGGCTCATTGAATTTTGAAATCATCATGAAGCATGTTGATGATGTTATCACTATCAATGACGATGATATTTATCCAATGATGAAATTTTTCCTTGAGCGGATGAAGATTCTTGTTGAGCCGACTGGTGCTGTTGCACCAGCTGCTGTCATGAAAAATGTTTTAGAATTAAAAGGAAAGAAAATTTGTGCAGTTATCAGCGGGGGGAATGTTGATCCGGCACTTCTCAAACAACTTCTCTAATAAGGTTTAGAGGCATTTTTCCACACCTCTTGGTGTTCTAATTATCAACTAAAATTGGTTCACTAAACACAACTCGAAAGGAACACCAATATGTATCTCATTCGCGATATCATGCGCTGCAAACCGGGGAATGCCCGACCGATGGTCGATAAGCTTAAAGCTCTTGCCAAAGCGATTAATAAATTCGGAATTAAAAATCAATTTCGTATTCTCACCGATGTAAGCGGCAAGCGGTACTGGACAGTCGTTGCCGAAATGGAAGTTGAAAGTCTTGAGGCGTATACCGCTATGTCGTGATAAAACGATGGCACGTGCAAAATTGTCATTCGTCGGTTCGATGATCTACCTACCGCTCTTATTCGGTATGATGGTTGTTGAACGATTATTTACTTGATGCGCATGTCGACCTGATGCAAGAACGACCGATCAATCGACCTTCTCGAACACGGATCCTCCGAAATATTCCGCTTTGGGGTTACCGACGAAACGAAGTCGGTATGTATACCGAAGCCCGTTATACTCGTATGTTTGAAATTCCTGCGAAAGCAGTTTAATAAAAATCAGGTAACGGGGTTTATACGTGTCGATGAAGTATGACCAGTTGTTGATATTTGCTACTGTGATGTCC
>CAYGZC010000184.1:0-6589 GCA_964354225.1 uncultured Chlorobiaceae bacterium
GTTGCGCGGGCAAGCCCTCGATGGGCGAAGAGCCGTTCGCTCCGCGAACGTCGCCCATCATCGGGAAAAACTCCATGCTCGCTCAAACAAATCTCCAAAAGAAGGAGATTCGTTCGCTCGCACGTTCGTTTTTCCCGCGCAACGTTCCGCGACAGTACATACGAAGCGAGGAAATTTACTTTGCTTCCCCATGATTTCTCGAGTGTCAACTCCAGCGACAGATAATCTCGCCGGGGGAACGGATAGCTCGTGAGTGGTTCTTCACCGGGATTGCCAAAGTAAATTTTTCCCGATCCAGGAGGGTTTTCAGCATCCTCAATGATCTCCCTCAGACGTCTGTATGTACCCCGTGCTGTGATCTTAAAATCTTCAGCGAGAAGCTGCTCATAACCAAGCGCCAATTCATCATAGTATTGACCATAGAGATCCTGGACACCGGGCGGTATGGACCCCTTAATGGAATACAGAGTATCGTATCCGGACGGATCTACCCTCGGATCATGATTGTAATGGAGGCCGGTCTGGTATGAAGCATCGTTGTGATAAAGCGACGAACCATTCATCAGAAGATCCTCCGCATAGCGACCAATCGAGGCAAATATCTTCCTCGATTCATCGCCGCCAGGTATGAAGACCACACCTAGCCTTGGTTGGTACTGGCGCAGAACACGTGATGCCAATTGTCCGTTCGTGGCGATAATGAATAAACCATCCCACCGTATGCCGCCGGTGATCCTCAGCGCTTTGCTCACTGACCATGAATCCTGTACGTACACCGAAGGAACTCGATATTTAATCTTGCCACCGCCATACCCTTTATGTAATACATAATTTGTGTCACTGAAGCTCATCAAAAAGGATCCTGGTTCACCTAAGGAATTGAGAACGATCTCTTTGTATTCGACACCCATTTTGATCATGTGCCTGTCAACTATTTCCGTCGCTGAAAATTTCCCGTCAGTAATCGTGTTTGTGGCTTCAGTAATTGCAGGATAGCCTCCAGATAACGTGCTAGTCGTAAAATCCAAATATGGTATCTGGGACCGACCTGCTTCGGTGCCTGGTTCATATTTCTCCGTGCGTTCGGTTATAGAAAGCGACCCCTGTAAGATTAGGTTATCGCTGGCTACGTGCCGCGCGTCCAGGAGAAAGCCGTAACTACCGCTGGTGATATCAGAAAGAAGGGGGTCGGGATTTTTCATGTTTAAAATGGTTGGGAGGGCTGCAGGACTTATACCCACCGCTTTTCGTTTTGTGGGATCGCCGAGGATTGTAGCCGAGACGTCAAGTACATCCGAGGCCTTCCAGGTAAGCTTGCCGGCAAACGAATGTGTTCTTTGCTCATCAGGATAGTACCCTAATCCGGGAAGCTTGATGTCTTCATCGCGGAAGAACGGACTGTACGCGCCAAAAACCCAGAGTTCATCTTTCAGTATTGGCCCGCCGAGCGTGAAGCCGACATCGTACTGGGCGAAGGCGCCTTTGGGAGGTTCAGTCGTGGCAAGCTGCTGTTCGCCGCCGAAATTGTTGTTCGTGTAGAAACCAAAGACCTGACCCGAAAAATCGTTGCCGCCAGAGTACGTAACGACATTGACTATACCTCCAAGGGAACTTTTATATTCGGGCTCGTATCCGCCGGTCTTTACCTCGACTTCGCGAATGAAATTGTACGGGAGGTTTATGCCACCAACGCCTGTAACCGCGTTGGTCACCTCATTTCCGTTGACGAAATAGCGATTCTCCAGACCGCTTGAACCGGCAATGTTGACCTCATCGCCGTAATAGCTCTGATTCGCGTGCGGAAGGATCGAGGCGATGCTCCTGTAGTTGCGTTCCATCGGGAGTACCTCGAAATCCTCACGCTCGAGGTTCGCACCGGAAGTTGTTGAAACGGGATCCAACAGCGGCCTCCTGCCGGAGACAACCACCTCGGCCATCTGAAGAGTATCCTGCCGCATGACCACTTCACCGATCGTTGTGGTTTTACCCAATCGGATCTGTACGTTGTCCAGCGTCGAAGGTTGATATGCGACGTGGCTGAGTTTGACGGTGTACTTCCCGCTCGGCAGAGCAAGCAGACGGAAGAAGCCGTCGTTATTTGTGGATGTTCCCCGGTGTCCCTGAAGGGAGAGTCCTGACACACTGATAGTTACACCATCAACCGAAATTCCCTCAGAGTCCATGATCCATCCTTCGAGATTTCCATTTACATCTTGCGCAGACATTGGCAAGATTGTTATAGAGACTAATAATACTAACGTACCAATAATTCTTTTCATAGCATCACCATAAAGTTATTGTTAAAAATTTATATTTATTGTAAAATCAATTTTTTAACCGGTTTAATCCTTCTTGTGCTTTTCCTAATAACGGCCGTAATTCCGGATCGCAATCTTTCCACAATTGAATGACGCGCGAATAATTATCCTTTGCTTCCTTCAGTTTCCCTAATTTCTCATAGATCTCCGCGCATCTCAAACGGGCAGGTGCTGTGAATAGAATATCAGAGAATACACCGGTGCTAATCGTGTGAAACCATTGTAGTGCCTCCTCATACTTCCCGGCCTCGAATAATAACTCTCCCCGTAGGAACCGTCGATACGTTAAACTGCCAAGAGGATCGAACATCCACGGGAATACAATTTTTATGGGAGTCTGTTCAAGTATTCTCAGCGCTTCAACAGGATTTTTTTGTTTCCAGAGTAGATCGGCACGTAATGTTGCTGATAAGTTACGGGAAAGTGAGACAAGGGATGGAGGAGTTTTTGCGGTATCAAGCCAATGCGCGCACTCTTCAGACTTGGAGTATTCACCCAGACGTGCAGCGATCAGTCCTGAGTAATATTTCAAACGATGGCGATACAAAGGATCAACGGTCGTTCCACCGGCGAGGTCTCCAACTTTGTGCTGAATTAATGAGACACGAGGATCGGTAATCTCTTTAAATATTAATTTCAAATCTTTCTCTGGCAGATCAACAAACGGGAGAGAAGCAAAAAACGTAGCATTTATTTGTTTTGTGGCGACTGAAAACGTTTTTGTTTTTTCAAGTTCAGCAAGAGCTTCAACTCGTTTCCCTTTCGCCATTCTCACATACGCCAGATCTACCAGACCCGACGTTCTCATTTCCGGAGTGTACTTCGGCTGAATGAGAAGTCGCGCAAGCGTATCTACACATTGGGGATCAATAGCACCGAGCATCACAATATTCTGGAATGCGGCTTCAACCAAATAATCTTTCTGCTGCACGGCTTCCGCAATTATCCTCTTTTGACCAACGGAATCATTAAAAACGAAAGGCTGTATGGCAATGACGGGCCATGCCCACTCGAATTCCGGGCCAAGCCGTTGAAGGTGCGACACAAGTGTATCTACAAGGGATTTATTATTTAAACGATATGCCGTTACAAGCATTTGTTGAATGGTCACCGCGTTATCAGGATCCAATGAATGTGCGTGTTCAAACACATCCCATGATTCCAAACTCGAACGACCCGAATATTGTGAATAAACCGCAATTAAGCTGGCTAAATTGGCCCATGTCATTGCGTCATCCGGGTAATTTTTAAGGATCTCGCAATAGAGGCGTTCCGCCTCTAAAAAATCACCCGCAAAATCTGCGTTAACAGATCTCAGAACAAGGCGGTCTCGTGCAGAAAGACGAGAGCTATATTTCATTGACTTATCCCAAGCGTCCCTCGCCTCATCATATTTACCAAGGAAACCGTGTGAAACAGAGGCAAGCATCAACCACGCCATGGCGAATGTGCTGTCTTCCATTAGTGCGTTTGTAAATTTCTCATATGCTAATGGAAAGTTCCCTGCCTTGAATTCTTTTTCCCCCTGGATATACGCTTTCAGCGCCTCCATCGACAACGTCGTTCTCGCGGCGATGTTCGTGTACCGCTCCGGCGGCGCGTTGGTTCTGCCGGCAATGATATCAGAAGTCAGTTTATTCACCAGATCAAGATACTTAGTTGTATCCCGCTCTATCACAACCCGGTCTATAGCTGAGTCTTTCCCCGCGCTGTACAAGTATGCGGTCACACGATACTTATCGCCTATCTCCATAAAACTGCCGAGGATGAATAACCCAGCACCGAACCGAGCGGCGATCGTGCGCGCCTTTTCGGGATCCTGTTCCACTCCACCCGCTTTTGTGACCGCCTTCTGCAGAACATTCTGATCCACACTGCGGAGATCTCCCGCTTCATTAATGTTCGTGCTTAATAACTCCGGCAGCGCTTCGCCAAAATCGGCATGCGCAATTGACCCGCGCATGGAAAACGGGAACACCGCAATAACTTTTGATGAGAGGGATGAGGTCTCCTTCGGTATAAGAACAAAGTAATAAAGAAGGATACCCGCCAAGCAGATCATAAGTGCGATCACCGGGACAGCGCGCCGGAGATATTTCTGTTTTCTTGTGAGCCGGGGTTTCGGTTTGTACACTAACTCCTTGACGTTCCGCAGGTTTTCAATCAGTTCCGCTGCGGTTTGGTAGCGTCCCGCTGGGTCTTTGGTTAAACATCGCTCGATAATCGATCCCACCCCCGAATATTCATTCGTCTCTAATCCCTTGAGTGGTTCCGGATCAGCGTTCAGGATGGAATAGATCAATGCTTGCTCATAATCTCCCTTGAAGGGCAGTTTGCCGGCTATCATCTCATACAGCACTACTCCAAGCGACCAGATATCCGTGCGATGATCAACAGCATCTCCCCGCGCCTGCTCTGGAGACATGTACGCTGCCGTTCCAACCGTTGCTCCTGTACGTGTAATCTTTGTCAAGCCAGATAACTTTGCCAAACCAAAATCTACTATCTTCGCAATGCCATCGTTTGTTACAATTATATTTGCTGGTTTGATGTCCCGATGAACGATACCATTCTGATGCGCTTTGTCTAAGCCTTGTGCAACTTGGAGTGCTATATCAATTGCATCCTCTATCTTCAGTGGTCCACGTTCTATCTTTTTCTTGAGCGTCTCCCCGTCATAACATGCCATTGCGATAAACGATGAGCCATCGTGGGTTTCGTTGATCTCGTGTATGGTGCAAATATTTGGATGGTCTAACGCCGATGCTGCCTGTGCTTCGTGTATGAATCTCCCTTTTGCGTCTTGATCAGATGTAAGTTCTGATGGAAGAAATTTCAGTGCAACGTTGCGACGAAGTTTGGTGTCTTCGGCTTTATAAACTACACCCATGCCACCCTCGCCGAGCTTCTCAAGAATCTTATAGTGTGATATCGTTTGGCCGATCATTTCTACTCAAGAATTATCCGTAAAATGTAGTAAGAATTTAGGGAAGTATCAAGCCCGCAAACATATAAGAATATCTGTATTTTCGTTTAATTTCGGACAGGGGTGTGCTTATAATGGATAAAAATGGCCTATCAATCAAATATGAGTATTGTTCCGGGCACAGTGGAAAAAATTTCTTTTTAATCAACTCCTATTACTCCTTCACTTTTGTAAATTCCTCAACCTTTTATTATTTTACCAAACCTTAAACCATATTTATATATCTAATTTCTAAGGATACATTTGAAACGCGTAATTCTTCTACTACTTGTTCTCACTATTTTCTTGTCGACACAAATAATCGCAGGCGATAATCCGATTAAAGTTCGTGCTGTTCGCGTTAGTGACCCACCTAAAATCGACGGCATATTAGATGACGATGTCTGGAAAACTACAGAGCCAGCGAAAGATTTCATACAGCGCGATCCGGAAGAAGGCAAGCCCGCATCGGAACCAACTGAAATCCGTGTTTTATACGATGATGATGCGCTATACTTCGGATGCATGTTCTACGATTCTGAGTCGGATAAAATCGTTGCCCGTCTTACCCGCCGCGATAACGAGATAGAATCTGACTTCGGTTCCATCCGCATTGATTCGTACCATGATAATCAAACCGGTTACGAATTCACGTTCAACCCTGCCGGTGTGAAGGTTGACATTCTTCAATACGATGATGCCAACCGCGAAGATGAATCGTGGGATCCTGTTTGGGAGCTTCAGACTAAGATAACACCACAAGGTTGGTCTGCAGAAGTTAAGATTCCATTTCGAATACTTCGATATCGCTCCGGCTCGGTAGATTCAACCGATAATGTTTGGGGAATAAATTTCTTGCGCACGATCAGCCGAAAACAAGAATCGGATCGGTGGGCATTCACACCGAAGAGTCAAAATGGTTTCATATCACGCTTCGGGCATCTAGTTGGCTTAAAAAATCTACCTGCACCGAAACATTTTGAATTGCTGCCATTCGTTACTGCAAAGCAGAGTTACGATCCTGCCAGAGAGGACATGGCACGTCAGATCAAATTCACTCCCAATGCCGGCATCGATTTGAAATATGGAATCTCAAGTAACTTCACACTTGATGCAACCATTAATCCCGATTTCGGACAGGTTGAAGCTGATCCGGCTGTTCTGAATCTTTCAACCTATGAAACTTTCTACCCGGAAAAGAGGCCATTCTTCATTGAAGGAACCCAGATTTTACATTTCACAACATTCGGTGGAGATTTTGGTCCTGGTATGTTTTATTCACGAAGAGTCGGGCGTGCCCTTTCAT
>CAYGZC010000185.1:0-10244 GCA_964354225.1 uncultured Chlorobiaceae bacterium
AACTACTTCTTAACTTCACATAGAGGCTTTCTTAAGCCCCCGTTTCTCATCAATTGATAATGAGAAGAAATCCTGAATCCTATGGGTTTAGGATTTTTTTTAGGTAAGATTTGAAACTCCACGAATATATAGGTTACTCAGGTGTATTCTCATTCACAACCTGAAACGTTGAATTCAACTGTGAACAAGATTTATATAGCTTTGAATTGAAACATATTCCAAATTTCTTCTGGTGTTATTGTTTTTGTTTAGAAGGATTTATTGGCGGATATGGGCTAAGTCCCGACCGGTAACGGTTGGGATTTATTATTTATCAAATGTAACGATTTTCAATTATATTCTGTTGTAATTATTGTAAGCATTTATGTGAGTACTGGCAAGAACCACGGTTTCTGACTTCTCCCTCCCGAGTTAGATACCAATTTGTCAGTGCTCTTTTTTTTGGTTTCAGCTATCTACTAATCCATAAAGAGGTGGTATGGCAAAAGCTGTGGGGGTGTGGTACTTCTTTGATGTTAGTAGGTGGTAAGAAGCAGAAAGTTTCAACGGATTTCTTGAACGAAATCCTAATATAAGGGGGTGCAGGTCTTATCTGGATTTCCCGCTCCCATTATGGTACAATATTTATGGAAAGGGAGTCCTCCCGCCAAAAAGTGCTTGACATTACTGTAAATATTTAATAACTTCTTGGACAAGATTTCGATTGAGAGTCTTCTTGATGACAGATAATAAAAAATCAACGAACCAACATGGGCAATCTCCTGCCAGATTTACCCAGGAGGACACTGTAGAAAAATTTCGTCAATGTGTCCGGGATGTTGATTCCCTGATTAGGAATGGAATTTTTGATAAGGCTCTTGCCCGTTTAGCAGAGGCAACAGAATTAGAGCCATCCAATCCCTACTTAAAAGCATTTGAAGAACGCATACGTTATTTGGAGAAAAACGCACATCTTGTCAAACAACCCAGACCTGCCAGTGTCGTGAGCAACAAAAAGGAGAGCCCAGTTTTATCGAGGCCAGACAATCATCTTCTTTCCATACAACCTGAACGAAAAATACGTCAGGAAATTGAAGTGGAATATAAGGAAAAATTTACCCATGAGCTTCACAATGCTGAGAAGAGTGCGGCACGAACGCTTGAGCAGTTTGAACAGAGCCGGAAGCAGTCTCTTCTAAACCTTGAGAAGGAATTTGAACGAATGGTGCAAACACAAATTGCGGCAGAGCGAAAACGTATTCAGGCAGATGCAGAGGCAACGATTAAGGCTGAAAAGAAAAGGTTGCAGCATAATTACGATTCTCTTGTCGCGGAAAATAATAATGCGATCAAAGAGGTGCGTGACGAACTTCGTAAGAACATGGAGCAAACGTTTCTCCACCGACTTGAGCAAATCTCGAAAGAGTATGATGATAAGCTCGAGATGTTAGGGACAAAATTACCCAAAACCAAGGAAGAGAAAATTACGTTGTACCAAGAGAAGATGCATGAGTATTATGGAGAGGGACAACCCTCTGTAGAGAATGCAAAGCGATTGATGCGGTTGAAAGAACTTTTAGAGATAACCTTTGATGATCATTTTTCGGTTGAATCTGATGTACGGCTCGAGTTGTATATGACAAATGTCCAGAAGGGGATTCTCTCGGGTGAAATAACCTTAAAAAACCAGAAAATATTGGAAGAGATCAAACGACAATTTTGTATCACGGAGAAACAGGAGGCATCTCTCGCATCGTTTGTCAAATCAAATCTTAATAAAGGAAATTCTAAAGGCAGGCTCCTTGTGGTGGATGACGATGAGGTGTTGGTACACTTACTTGCGGATACGTTGAAAGAGAATGGGTATCAGGTAATTACAGCTCTGGATGTAGAGTCAGCTTTCCGCGAACTAAAAAACAACTCCGTTGACCTCATATTAAGCGATATTAAATTTCCCCAAGGAGAACTGGATGGATTCAAATTTTTTTCGTCAGTGCAGCAGTATCCCCATTTACGCAAAATTCCATTCGTCTTTATGAGTGCCTTGCATGATGGCGTGATTGTCCGCTCTGGATTTCAGCTTGGTGTTGATGACTATGTAACAAAACCTCTCGATCTGGATCTTCTCCTTGCGATCATCAACGGGAAATTGAAACGTTTTCGCACGTTAGAACTCATCTAAACATAATATCGTTTTTCTCTTTTCTCTTAAATTCTGTTCACGGTTTATCTCAATATGGTGAAAATACCTCCGGGTAGCGACATTAGACGATTAATCGATGGTAAAATGGTTGTTGTGTTCGAGAAAATTATTCCTACCGAACAAGTTTCAGACGATGACATCTTTGGAATTTATTATGATAAATTTTTTAGTAAATTGTTTCCCGGTTAATATTATCGCATACAATTCATGTTGTTTTACCATCCAAAGTTTATTATATTTGAAGTAACTTAAAGAGTAACTTCGATAAAAACAGATTATATACTCGTAAGAGTGGAACGTCAAGCGTTAAGGTGTCGAAGCCGGCTCACTTGGCGTTTCTAATTTGGGTGAGTGGTTACCTTTTTGGTTACCAAAGGGTAAAATTATCGAACAAAATAAGCGGTATCTTTTCTGCCCCCGTAGCTCAGTATGGATAGAGCAGCGGTTTCCTAAACCGTTTGTCGGAGGTTCGAATCCTCTCGGGGGTACAATCGAAAATAGCCCCCCAATCGGATTGGTTTCTCTCGTCCTCAAATTCGTTTCGGACGGGATCCGCAAAATGACGAACAAGTTAACTGCACTTCGTTTTTTAACTTGTGTCATTTTGGGACTAAAACGTTTGTCGGAGGGGAGTTTATCCCGTAGGTGTGAGATGGTGGCGGGAAATCCTCTCGGGGGTACATTATATAACAAAAATCAATAGGTAAAAAATTAAGATAATATTTAAATGAGATTAAGCAAAAATTTTATCCCGACACTAAAAGAGATCCCATCGGATGCTTTTATACCTAGTCATCAACTCATGCTGCGAGCGGGAATGATTCGACCGCTTGGTGCTGGAGTGTATTCGTTTCTTCCCCTTGGATATAAAATTTTGAAAAAAGTCATGGATATCATCCGAGACGAAATGGATGCTATAGGCGGGCAAGAGTTTCATCTTCCTGCGCTGAATCCAATTGAATTGTGGGAGGAGACAGGTCGTGTGAAAGATTTTGGCGACACTATGTTTCATCTTAAGAACCGCCCACTTGTTCTGGCGCCAACACACGAAGAGGTGATTTGTTCGATAGCCAAGAACCATATCAAATCGTATCGCGACTTGCCGCAGATATGGTACCAGATACAGATGAAGTTCCGCAACGAGCCAAGACCACGCTCAGGTGTGATCCGGGGCAGGCAATTTTTTATGAAAGATTCTTACACTTTAGATGCTACATGGGAAGGATTGGATAAAGGTTATGAGCTTCATGCAGAAGCATATAAGAAAATTTTCAATCATGCCGGTTTAAAATTCTTCATTGTTGGTGCATCCAGCGGTGCAATGGGCGGCAGCGCTTCACAAGAATTTATGATCGAATCAGAATCAGGTGAAGATACTTGTGCAGTGTGCTATCAATGCGGTTATGCTGCCAATCTCGAGGTGGCATCGTCCAATATGCCTAAGGCAAAGCGAGAACCCAACAACAAACCGATAGAAGAAATTCATACTCCTAACGTTGGGACAATCGATGAATTGAAAGAATTTTTAAAAATCGATGAGCGCTTTCTTGCAAAATCATTAGTATACTTTCAGGATAAAATCCCTATTCTCATTTTAATGATGGGAAACGATCAGCTCAACGAATCGAAACTGCAATCTGTATTGAAAAACGAATTCCGACCTTGCCGCGAAGAGGAATTAATGGCATTAACCGGAGCGAATGCCGGTTCAATAGGTCCGATCGGTTTGGAAGGTTTTAAGATCATTGTTGATAAACGGTTACAAGGTGGAAACAATCTCGTCAGCGGTGCAAATAAAAATGATTATCATTTGGGCAATATTGACTTGCAGCGAGACGTGAAGGTTGATGGTTACTACGATTTGCGGACTATCAATGCCGGTGAGCCGTGTCCGAAGTGCAATGGTCCGCTTCGTATTGTCAATGCAATCGAGCTTGGACATATCTTTAAACTTGGGACAAAATATTCCGATGCGATGCACGCGTATTATCTTGATGAGACTGGGAAAGAAAAACCGATCATCATGGGAAGTTATGGTATAGGTGTTGAACGGATAGTTGCCTGTTACATCGAGCAGAGCCATGATAAGCACGGTATCATCTGGAATAAATCTCTAACGCCCTACCATGTTCATCTGATACTGGTAAATTCAAACAATAAACAAGTGGTACAAACCGCTGAACACCTCTATGAGAAACTCCAGCAATCGCTTGTTGACGTTTTATTCGATGATCGGGATTATGTAAGTCCCGGATTCAAATTTAAGGATGCTGACTTGTTGGGTATACCACTTCAGGTTATAGTAGGTGAAAAGAATATTGCGCATGGTAATGTTGAGCTGAAAGAGCGCAGAACTGGGAAACGAGATGTAATTGAATTGGGGAAAGTAGTCAATTTCATAGAGAAGTACCTCGAATCATAATCTCTGGTAATTAATCGATAGTAAATTTGAGGCTGGCTTTGACCGGCTTCTTTTTTTGTAGCTCTTATTTTTTTGTCTATTGTTTTTATTAAAAAATATATTATCTTAATTCATCATGTCTGAATTCATCCATCTCCATAATCATTCGCACTACAGTTTGCTTGATGGTGCCGCATCCATCGATGGATTGGTACAGGCAGCCGTTCAGAATAAAATGCCTGCAGTTGCGCTAACCGATCACGGTGTTATGTTCGGTGCAATCGAGTTTTACAGAGTTGCCAAGAAAGCTAACATCAAACCCATCATCGGATGCGAAATGTACATCGTTACTAAAGGTTCACGTTTCGATAAGGAGGTTAATGCTCTGAGCATGAAGCAAGGCAAAGGGCGGGGGATATATTATCATATTGTTCTACTTATTAAGAATCTGGAGGGTTATCGAAATCTCATCAAATTGTGCAGTTATGCTCATACAGAGGGTTTTTATTACAAGCCAAGAATTGATCTTGAGCTTCTCCAAAAATATCGAAACGGACTTATCGCTTTGTCTGCCTGTCCGAATGGTATTGTATCTTATCAACTTGTCAATGGTCATTATGATGAGGCACGTGGATCAGCCGCTGTGTTTAAAGAAATATTTGGTGAAGATTTTTACTTGGAGATCCAAAATCATTTCATCGAAAAAGAAAAACTGATTCTTGAAAATGTACCGCGTATTGCAAACGAACTTGGAATAAAACTCATTGCAACAAACGATGTTCATTACATAAAGCAAGAGCACGCACTTGCGCATAACGTGCTATTAATGATTCCGGATGCAAGTCAATCGAACACCACCGATTACAAACAGCTTCGTTATCAAACAGATCAGCTCTACTTCAAATCAGCAGCCGAGATGAATAAGATATTTGCAGATTTTCCTGAAGCAATTACCTCGACACTTAAGGTAGCAGAGAAAGTCGAAGTTTTTAATCTCGAACCTGAGAAACCATACATGCCCGAGTTTCCCATCCCGCAAGATGCAGGTGTCGCGACTCTTGAAGAGTATTTAGAACGACTTGCCTATGATGGCATGAAAAAAAGATATTCAACGATCACTAAGGACATTGAGGATCGCTTAAAGCACGAGTTGTCTGTTATAAATCGGATGGGATATGCGGGATATTTTCTGATCACCCAAGATTTTATAAATGCTGCCAGAAATATGGGTGTTGTTGTTGGTCCGGGTAGGGGGAGTGCGGCAGGAAGTCTGGTCTCTTATTCTCTTGGCATCACGAACGTCGATCCGTTGAAGTACGATCTTCTCTTCGAGCGTTTTCTAAATCCCGACCGTGTTAGCATGCCTGATATAGATATCGATTTTTCCGACAACAAGCGTGATAAAGTAATCGAGTACGTGAAAAATAAATACGGAGCTGATTCCGTTTCTCAAATAATTACGTTTGGGACTCTTTCCTCACGTGCTGTTTTGAAAGATGTTGGGCGTGTGCTTGGTGTGCCTCTCTCAATAACCGAATCGATTACAAAACAGATTCCGGTTATTCAAGGTAAGGTCACCGCTTTAGCTGAGGTTTTTGAAAGCAATCCAGAATTAAGTTGGGTAAAAGAAAGTCCAGACGAGAAGATACAGGAACTCATCAGCATATCGCTCGTTCTGGAGGGATTGAACCGGAATGCATCGACCCACGCTGCTGGTATCGTTATTACACCCGGTCCACTCCTTGATTATGTGCCATTATATAAAACACCGCAAACAGAGATAATGACACAGTACAATATGGTTGATCTTGAAAAAGCTGGTCTACTCAAGATGGACTTTCTCGGTTTGCGGACACTAACGGTTATTGAAAATGCTTTGAAGCTCATCAAACAGAATCATAGTGTAGTTATCGATCTTGACAAAATTCCCGAAGATGATTTGACAACATTCGAATTGTTTGGTAAAGGGCGAACGATCGGTGTGTTTCAATTTGAATCTGCCGGTATGCAAGATTGGCTTCGTAAATTGCAGCCAACCTCTATAAGCGATCTTGTTGCAATGAATGCACTTTACCGCCCCGGACCGATGGAGATGATTGGTGACTTCATCGATCGTAAGCAAGGGAAGAAAAAGATCGAGTATGTTCATCCAAAACTTGAGCCGGTATTAAACGAAACGTATGGTGTTATTGTTTATCAGGAGCAGGTTATCAAACTTGCGAGTGAAATCGCCGGACTATCACTTGCCAAAGCCGACCTGATGAGGCGTGCTATGGGTAAAAAAGATAAAGGGCTGATGGCAAAGCAGAAGAATGAATTCATCGAAGGTGCGCTGAAGAGGGGTTTCACAAAGAAAATCGCCAGCGAGATTTTCGATATGATCGAAAAATTTGCTTCGTATGGATTCAATAAATCGCACAGCGTTGCATATTCGGTATTAGCATATCAAACGGCATATTTAAAGGCACATTACCCGGCAGAATTCATGGCTGCTACGATTTCTGCTGAGATCGGGGATACGGATTATGTTGTTCAGCTCATTGAAGAATGCAGGAAGATGAAGCTGCGTGTGCTTCCTCCCGATGTAAATGAAAGTGATGTGCAATTTGTGGTAACTCCGCATGGATTAAGATTTGGTCTGAGTGCCATAAAGAATGTAGGCGTAAGTGCAGTTGAGAATTTCATTCAGACAAGAATCCAGCAAGGCAAATTCGAGAATATATTTGATTTTTGCCGGCGGGTTGATTTGCGTTTGGTAAACAAGAAAACGCTAGAGGGATTAATTCAGTCTGGTGCTTTTGACAGTGTGAATCCGAATCGCGCACAATTGTTCGATTGCATCGAGAAAGCGATCCAATTCGGTCAAACTTCCAAGAGTCACCTTTCGAGAGGTCAATCGTCATTATTCGAGCCAGGTCACCGAATTGGTAAGATTGAAGTGTGTCCGCCCATGCCTAACGCAACAGCTTGGAGTGAAAGTGAAAAACTTTCCAGAGAAAAGGCAGTGCTTGGTTTTTATGTGTCAGGGCATCCTTTGCGTAAGTATGAGCTTGACATAACTTCCTTTGTTACCGCACAGTTCAGAGATACAGCGGCGGTAAAATCGGGAACAACAGTTCGGTGTGCTGGTGTGATATCGTCGATCAAAAAGAAGGTCGATAAAAAAGGAAATATGATGGCCTTCATGACGTTGGAAGATTTTTCCGGTAAGGGTGAGTGCATTGTTTTCTCTGATGCATATCAAAAGTACCAAAGCTTTATTAACTCCGATGCGATGATCATGGTTATCGGCAGCGCGGAACAGAGTGGCGATAATCTGCGGATTATTGCCAGGGAGATCATCCCGTTAGAAAAAGTGAGAGAAAGGTTTACCAGGAGCATCGTACTTTCTATTCACGCAGACGACATCAAGGAAGATACTATTAACATGCTGCGAGAAATTGTCGAGAGGCATCAAGGTAAATATCCATGCTTCTTTAATATTACTTTTCACGATGATAGTCGATCGCAGCTTTATCAATCGACGAAATATAATGTTGATCCCAGCGAGCAGTTTATTAATGAGGTTGAGAATGTTATAGGTGCTTCGAGCGTAAGAATTTCATCATAGAATTTTGTATATTGCGTAGCATGATGGAGGTTATAATTAATTTTATATATTTATCAGGAATAATCTATGAAGCCAATAATAGTTGATGATTCAAATTTTCAAGGAGAAGTTTTACAATCAGACAAACCAGTTTTAGTCGACTTCTGGGCAATATGGTGCGGACCATGCAAAATGATCGCACCTATAATAGAGGAACTTGCCAAAGAGTATGATGGGAAGCTGAAAGTTACTAAAATGGACGTAGATGCAAATCCCAAGACAGCGATGCAGTATGGAATCCGCAGCATTCCAACATTATTAATTTTCAAAGGAGGGCAGGTGGTAGAGCAAATTGTTGGTGCAGTTTCCAAACGGCATTTGATAGACAAAGTTACTTCTCATCTCGGTTAGATATTATTAAACAACCGGTGGGGGTGGCAAAGGAGGGCTCTCTTAATCGTTTCTTGAACAGGCGTAATGCTCGCTCAAACTATTTTATATAATACTTCTTTATCCTATTTAATCATATTGATATTAGTTAAACCGCAGAATAAATAGGTAAATCACGAAACAGTCGATCCCGCTCAATCTCGATCTTATATCCTATCGTTACTTAACACTAATATCCTATCGTTATTTAACACTAATTTATAAATATTGAAAAATTACGAAATCAGGCAGATTATTTTCATTAAATTTTTCCTCTATTTTGCTTGCATCTTAAATATGGTTTATTTACTTTAAAAGGTATTAAAGTATCACGTTCGAAATTTGAGGGGAATATAGAACATCCTTTTACTTGCAAGTTGTTGAGAAAATAAAGGGGAACTTTTTCTCTCAAGCTCACCATAAAATTTATTATAAGTTAAAACAGTCGAAAGTATTTTCTGAATTCGAATAAGCTACGAATCAACTTTTTCTGAGTCCAAAGAAATCAATTTTCAATTTGTAATAATACCGTTTCATTTATAAAGAAATTAATATTCATTAATATAAAAAAGGGGAACACCAATGAAACACTCTACAATTTTTTCATCTCTTTTTATTATCATCACTATTCTCGCATTTACTACAACGGGAATAGCGGGACTAAAAACAAGTACAGGTACAGGGAACTGGAACACCGCAGGGACTTGGAGCCCGAGTGGTGTACCGACCTCAGGTGACAGTGTTGTTATCGGAGCTGGACACATAGTCACACTCGATAGGAATGGTACTTGTGGTGTACTAAACGTAATTGGCACACTTACCTATCAGGCAAAAAACAACCGAACTCTCACCGTTACTACTAGCGCGGGTCTTTCTGGTAACGTTAATATTCCTGGAACATTTGCCTTCTACACAAACAAAAAAGGCCAAAGACTTACATTGGCTGGAAGCTTCATTTGTACAGGAACATTCACTAACAGCACTGGCAATAACGGATCCATCATCTTTAATGGAACCGGTGTCAAAACCATCAGCTCTACTGCGAACCTCAAAGCCATCGAAGTGAAAAATTCATCCTTAACTCTTCAAGCGGCAAGTAATTTAACTTTGATAGGAACCGCTGGAGGTGGGAATGTTAATGCGTTAAAAATCTCAGCGGGCACTTTTGATCCAAACACAAAGCTGATTACAGGTAGCGGTGGGAGTAATGTTCTGACTGTTACAGGAAGCACTTCAACCTTGAAAGTAGACGCTGCAACATTTGGGGGTAACTACACGAGCTTTGAGACTCGTTCATTCCAATCACTCTCAACAGTTAACTACTGCGGTACAACTCAGACGGTAGACAATGCGCCAGCGTATCAAAATATCATTATCTCTGGTAGTGGAACGAAAACACTTGGTGGAAATACTACAATAAATGGAAATCTTTCGGTCAACTCTGGCACACTTGACCTTTCGACGTTTACAGCAAATAGAAGTATAGCTGGCGGAACGATCACCGTCGCGAATGGGACAACACTTAAGATTGGAGGGACTAATAGTTTCCCATCGAATTACACGACGCACTCAGTTGGCTTCGCGAGCACTGTAGAATATTTTGGTTCTAACCAAACAGTCACTGCAGAATCTTACGGCAACCT
>CAYGZC010000186.1:0-8008 GCA_964354225.1 uncultured Chlorobiaceae bacterium
AGCACGCATGGCACACGAGGAAACCGGCTTCGGTAACCCGGAGGATAAGAAAAAGAAAAACGAATTTGCCACTCGGCGGGTGTGTGAATCGATTCGTGATCTGCGTTCTGTCGGAGTTATCCGGGAAGATCGTGAAAAGCGTATAATCGAAATCGCTGAACCGATGGGCGTTGTCGCTGCGCTAATTCCCTCCACAAATCCAACATCAACGATGATGTTCAAAGCGATCATTTCTTTGAAAGGAAGAAATGCTATAGTTGCAAGCCCACATCCCAAAGCTGTGAAATGCACAATCGAAGCCACGAATATTATTTCCCAAGCCGCTCAAGCGGCAGGTGCACCACAAGGATTAATACAATGCTTAAGCACTCCGACCATCGAAGCGACGAATGCACTAATAAAACATAAAGATATTGCCGTTATTCTTGCCACCGGAAGCACACCGATGGTGAAAGCCGCGTACAGCTCAGGTAAACCAGCGTACGGTGTTGGTCCAGGCAACGTTCCGGCGTACATCGAAAAAACTGCTAACATCAAAAAAGCCGTTGCAGATATAGTCACCGGAAAAACCTTTGATAACGGTGTGCTTTGTTCAACCGAAGCTTCGGTCATTGTTGATTCGGCAATTAAGAGTGCGGTGATAGATGAATTTAAAAAACGTAACTGCTATTTTGTAGAAGGTGACGATAAAGCAAAGTTAAGTCGATTGATGTTCGACCAACGAGGAGATTTGAATCCAGATATTGTAGGAAAACCCGCAACATACGTTGCACAGAAAGCAGGAATTACTGTTTCTGCTGATACACGCGTATTAATCGTTGAACTTCAAGGAGTCGGCAAGGAGTATCCGCTCTCGCATGAGAAGCTCTCCCCTGTTCTTTCATTTTACACTGTGGATAATTGGCGTGAGGGCTGTGAACGCTGCATCGAGCTCTTGGAATTCGGCGGTATCGGTCATACAATGGTGATTCATTCGATGGATGAAGATATCATCATGAAGTTTGCGTTGGAGAAGCCGGCATTTAGAATTCTTGTGAATACCGTCGGTGCGCTTGGGGCAATCGGATTTACGAATGAGCTTCTTCCTTCTATGACATTAGGTCCTGGAACATTCGGCGGCTCAATCATATCAGAGAATGTTTCTGCAAAACATCTTTTCAATGTGAAACGGTTAGCTTTTGAAACTCGACCTATAAATCCTCCGGCGGGTTCTGATATCCAATTTCAACTACCATCGCAAAAAGTTGAACTCTCACCAAGAACATATGAACCTTCAGTACAGAAACCGGAAATAAAAACTCCGGTTAGTCATAATATTCCTGTAAAAATTCCAAAACCATCTCAACAAAAATCATGGATGGAGGAGATTGAAGAGCGGATTCGATTGAAAGCTGCAAACACTCCCCAGCCGAAACAACATATTCAACATCTATTAGAAGAAAAGAAGCCGGACACTTTAGGTTCGGGGATTTCTGAAGACGAGGTTGAAAGAATTATCAAAGAGTTTTCTAAACGATAATCGACCTCTCTGATACCTCCAGCCCCCTCTTCCCAGGATAGGATTGCGGGTGAGATCAAAAAAGCTGAATAACTCTTTTTATCTTCGTCCAACACTAACTGTTGCAAAAGATTTACTGGGTAAATACTTCGTACGAAATATTCGGCGTAAGAAACTTATCGGTAAAATCGTAGAGGTAGAAGCATACCTTGGTGAGAATGATCCGGCAAGCCATGCATTCAATGGACGAACCCGAAGGAACGATGTCATGTTCTGGAGGGGTGGACATCTTTACGTTTACTTTACTTATGGGATGCACTTCTGTGCAAACATCGTTTCGGAAGAAGAAGGAAAAGGAAGAGCGGTATTGCTTAGAGCAGTGGAGCCAATCGAGGGAATTGAAATAATGAAACGATATAGAAAGATGAAACTGAAAAAGGGTCAATCGGCGGCGGAAGTAAATGTGACTAATGGACCTGCAAAACTTTGCGAAGCATTCAATATCAAGCGAGAACAAAATGGAACCGATTTACTTGGACAAGAAATTTATATAACTAAGGGAGAGAGTATTCCTAAATCCAAAATTATCTCATCAAAACGGATTGGAATTACCAATGGTTCAAAAAAAAAGTGGAGGTTCTATATCAAAGAGAATCCGTTCGTTTCAAAGAAATAAAAATGCCCCAACAGTATAACCACTGAGGCATCTTTTTGAAGCTGTTTTTATGATAAAACTTACTTCATTAAAATCATTTTCTTCACTTCGGTAAACGCACCGGCAGTTAATTTATATAGATAGACTCCGCTTGGAAGTTCACTTGCATCGAACCTTACAGCTTTGTAGCCAATATCCTGATTTTCATTTACAAGTGTTTGTACCTCTTCACCGAGTATGTTGTAAACGTTCAACACGACATACGCTGCCTCCGGTAGAGAGTACTCGATAACCGTATGGGGATTGAATGGATTGGGACTATTCTGTTCTAACGAATATTTAATCGGAGTCGTGAGTAAATCATCGAGCTGCTCAGCACCGATTGCTGCATTTTTTTCTGGACATGGATCAATCGCTCTTGCAATAATAATCAGGTCTCCATCTTTTGAGCTTTCTACTACCGTATTACCGGTTCCGCTTAACTTGATAGTGGTATTGTCCTTCCCGGGTTTTGAAATCCAATATGTTATTTTGTTGGGTTCTTTTACCACCCAGCTAAGCGTGAGTGGAAGAACGGCATCTTTAACTTTAATAGTTAGTTTACTCAATCCTTTCCCCGGTGGAACGCTCTCGATGAATTTTCCTGAATTAAACTTGGCATGAAATACACCCTTAGGTGTAATTGGTGGCATCTCAAAATCGCTGAAGGGAAGTGCGAATCCCTTGCCGCCATTACCGACATATAACTTTTGTCCATTTCCTTTGGCATCCGATACAGTAAATTCATCCAATGGCTTCATCGATGAATAGGTATCGCATGGATTTGTAGGTGGAGCGTTCTCTGTTGTAAACGACCATGTACTTGACCAGTTGCTTGTTGCCGTAGCGTTCGATGCATTCACTCGCCAGTAATAAATTGTATGATACGAAAGGGGTCCAACCTGCTTCGATGTAGTAGTTAATCCTGAATAATTAAATGCGAGTGTTGTAAAGCATTCGTTTGTCGAGCCCTGTAAGCTGTACGATGTTGCACCTGTAGAACTATTCCATGATAAAGTTGGTACATACAAAACATCTGTTGAACCATTCGCGGGCGATGCGAGGATTGGCGGTTGTGGAGCTTCCGAAGGATTGGGCGGCTGTTGACCGCAGAGAATCCCACCGCCGCCTGGAGTTGCGTTCCTATCCATGATCAATGTGCCCGGACAATTAACTTTTATCCAATATCCTTTCCCTGCTTTGATTGTATCTGAAGTAAAGTATCCATAATCGTAGCCGAAAAATTCTGAGGTGAATTGTGTATTAACCGGTATTATCTTCGATTTAGGTATATCGGAATACAATGACCCGATCATATTCCAATCTGCTGCTACTGATATATGGAACGAATCTTTCGGTACGCCAATATAAGTAACATTTTGAGCCGGATGATACTCGACCCAGTATCCAATGCGATTTGCAACAGGGTCTTTTGCAACATAAAGTGGTCCACCCTCCCAGGTATATGCGGAGGAATTTGCACCTGCCCAAACGGCATTCTTTGCAAAGTCCCATTCGACAACAGGAACGCCTAACATGTTCCAACTATTTGCAACTTGAGTAGAAAGAATGAAAGCAAAATAAGCGTCCACATAATCTGATTTGACAGATTCTTTACCTTGGTTATCCACGGCAGTTATTCTATATCGGTGGTAGAGATCGATGTTTTGAGGCAAACCAATAGTCGTTTCGTACGCATTATCAGTATAAGTAGCAGGGTATTGAGGTACTAAGCTGGTATTAATTTTTGTATATGTAGGTTCACCACTACCAGCATAGACAACGCCGCGATAAACATTAAAACCGACTAAATCAGGCTCTATACCATTCCACCACGAGATAGTAGTGCTGCAAGCAGTGTGAGAATTTACTTGCAGGAAATTTGGTTTAACAGGCGAAGCGTCTATCGGATGAGTCTGATAGAGCATAATAGTAAAATAGCCGCTCGTTCTATTCTCAGATAGTACTTCCATGCCGACATTCCCATTATAATCATTGGCACGAGTTTGAGTGCTAGGAACAAAAAAGTAGAAGGGAGGACCGAGAGGAACCACACACGAAAATTGTGGCACAGCACCCGCGCCGATCCCTGAATAAGGGGATAATACGCGCACGTCGCAATTGCCCGGGAACGGTACCCCATCATCGGTTTCAGAAGGGTTTCCCTCTGGACATGTCGCGCCATAGCTCCCGCTTGCATAAATCAATCCATTGTCACAATAATCTGTTGGACCACCGCTTACTATCCTCCATGCAAAAATTCCTTGTGCGATTGTTCCGTGGGGCCAAGCAGGTGGAAAAAATGCGGCATTGTTATAATCTGGAACCGTTGTTGAGCCAATAATCATTGTTTGATCAAACCGTCGGTTCTCAAAAAGAAAATAAACGTCATCGCTGTTGCTATTAATGCGATACACTTTCGGACTTGTTAATGAGTATAACGCGTTAATTTGCTGTTGACCTGTAATTACTGTTGGAGTTAGCCAGCCTTTTAGAGCTCTGTGTGCTGGATTCAACGGTGCTGGTGCAGCGCCACGATTATCTGGACCGTTACGATAACCAGCCTCCATCAGGTCGGCGCGAGAACCACTCGCATGTCCGACACCAAGCGTGTGAGCAAACTCGTGGCAATGTGAGCCAATTCGAGAAAACTTGTCAGTGGTATTCTCTTGATTGCTTGGAACACCCTGAAGCTCACTCATAATATAACTATCCCCGCTTGCCATTGGATTCAACCCCTTCTTCGACCAATAAGTGTTACCCGCATAGATGATAGCGAGTTTAACGGTGGATGATGTTGAGACGTCCAAGCCCGCCGTGGTAGCTGCATTGATGGCGTCGGTGAAGATGGGGCTGTTCCAGTAAGCAAAGCTATGGTAGTAGCTTTTGCTATTCGGCAGCACGATCCAAGTTGGGATACCACTACTGGCGGTATTTACAACGTATCCGGCGACAGTCAGATTCCCGCTCGACATCTTCTGGAAGTAGTCCCGAAGACTCCCGTACACTGCATCTCCATCGGGCGAATTCATGTTCCCCGTGACGTAGATGCCCGATGATACGAGCAGGTTCTCGAAGTCCGTCTTCGTGTAGACAGACGGCGAGGTGCGATGATGCACGTCGGAAAATTCGACAAGAAGAATCTTCAGCGTGATTGTCGAATTGATGTACTGTGTGCTCGTCGATTGCCCAACGGTAGCACACGAATCGGTTGCTGCGTTCGCTACGGCCATTGACCCGAGCGATAGCGCAATGAACCAGGGTAAACAAGCCATTGCGTACTTCATTGTGAAACCTTCCTTTCTTGGTTTTGTGATTGGTTGATTGTACATTTCCAGAGAAAGCCCTCACAGGACGTTCTTATCCTTCGATGAGTCGCATCCCTAGCAGGAGTGACGATTGAGGGCGAGAAGCCGTGGGGGCTTTCCCGTACTTAACTGGCCACTCTCACAAAGGCGGCGAGCGCTCGCGATATGACAGTGCGGTGTGAGTCATCTCAATAGCGTCATTTTCTTTGTTAGAACTGCAGAGGAAGCTTGCAACCGACAAAAGTATATCCCAGAAGGAAGTTGTGATGCATCCCATCCAACCGTGTACTCCCCCGGTTGCATTGCTTCATCTACCAACGTGGCGACTTCTTCTCCAAGCACGTTGTAGACCTTTAGCGTCATGAGGCTGTAGCCGGGAATCTGGAATCGTATCTCTGTAGTAGGATTGAATGGATTTGGGTAATTTTGTAGGAGCACGAAGGAGTTCGGATGGATCACTCCTGGCGTTCCCTCAATGCCAGTAACGATTCCGTACTCTACTCCATTGATAATGGCTCCGCGCAGATCGTAGGTGGGAGATAACTCGTACTCATAGAACGTCATCCCAATGCTATCCGTAATACTACTGACGGTATACATGCTGTAGTGAAGAGATTTCTCATAAAATCCCCACTGTCGCCTCATCTGCCCGAAGATGCTTGCGTACTTATCAGCGCTCACTGTCACCACCACAGTGTCGGTGTACTCATGGCCACCAATGATAGCTTGGTAGTAGCGGACGGTGACAGTGTCGAGAAATGTCTTGGAAAAGTCGTACCAGAGTTCGTCTCCCTGCCAGTAGGTCGAGTCGGTGATGCGATGCTTCGCGTAGCTGTATACCTTGGAGCTCTCCTGTCGGAAGAACAGTGTGTCCAGTTCGTAACTGCTAACCAGCATTGTATAGAGATGTCCGTTGGGCATGAGCGTCTCGGCAACTGCCCGTGTGGTGAATCGGTACAATGAATCCCACCGATCCTGGTACTGCCAAACGTTACCAACCTGCAGCGGGTAATAGCCTTGCGAGTAAATGTTGTTCAATGAAGAAATCGTAAAAAGCACAAGCAGATAGTATTTCATGTTATTCCTCAGCATTATTTTTCTAGAATCATTTTCATAGTTGTGATAAAATTGCTTGATCTTACTTGGTGAACATATGTTCCACTTCCAACCTCATAACCAAAATCATTTTTCCCGTCCCATACAAATCGCTGTACTCCTGTGTATGTTTTTCCATCGAATAATTTTCTGATATCGCGTCCTATGATATCGAATATTCTCACCGTGATATATTCTTCTTTTGGAAGAGTGAGAGTTATAATAGTTGAGTTATTAAACGGATTTGGAAAATTCTGAAGAAGCTTGAAATCTTCTGGATAAGAGAGATCAGAGAATACAACGTCAGTAATTGTGCCATATCTTGTTCCATTGATGATCGCGCCATGCAAACAATTAACAATTATTCCTGGTTCGGATATTTCGTAGGTTTTGCCAATGCTATCCGTCACCTCCTCTAGCCCATAAGCTGAAGAATTTAGTGACTTCTCATATAAACCCCATTGTCTTCTCAATTTACCAAACACATTTTGGATTCGATCATAAGCTACAACAACTACAGTCGTGTCACCAGGAATGAAGAGACCTCCGGTATGCCCAGCATAGATGTAAACATCGTCACTGGCGAAAGTCCAAGCATTTCCTTGTTCGCCCTTTACCCACTGCGCTTGCACTCGAATTGCTGACCATATAATAATTAAGACTAAACCCGTAGCCACTTTTAAAAGTGGGATAGTACAACATTGTTGTAGAGTTCGCCCTATTCTTCGGGCAGTCCCCGCTACACCCCGGGTACGCTGTGCATCCTTTAATAAGATTTTCATTATTCCAAAACAGATTAATTTTTCAACCGTAATTCCGAATCTCTAGTTTCTGAGAAAATTATGTGCATAATCTTTATATCACCATGACAATCTATCATCGATCACTAAAACAAATTCCAATATTACCATGTATCATATTCTATTATCGATGTGGATAAAAACAAACACACCCTATCCCTTAATCTCCGCAGTATAGAGAACAAGAAATAGGGTGCTATTTTTTTTGCATTGTCATAACCTCTCCAGTTTAATGACATCAAATATTTTTATTTTACACTTTCAGTATCCTATTTAACTACCTGTAAGATATATTGGATAACTTTAAAAAGCAATACTTTACACGAAATATTTTTTCCTTTTTTACGATATTATTTATCTTAAAATGCGGAAAGATTATAGAAATGAGGGCTTTTTTAGATAAGGAATTGGGTCTTCTTCACCCACTTGGTTGAATCCTCTCAATCGGAGAGCACAGCTATCGCATTCACCGCAAGCGATGTCTTCACGCTGATAACATGACCAGGTAAGATGCAATGGCGCATTAAGTAAAATTCCTTTTTTAACAATTTCGGATTTTTTTAATTCAATTATCGGAGTAACAATTTCAATATGAGTTTCTGGCTTGGTGCCA
>CAYGZC010000187.1:0-2414 GCA_964354225.1 uncultured Chlorobiaceae bacterium
ACAAGGGGGAAGGTCTCGCCGTGCTCGATGTTGTACGTGCCGGGTGCAACATAGACGTTCGGCAATGGTGTGTCAGTCGGTATATTGTAAATCATACCCAAAGCCTTCGTTATTGTTTTAAAAGGGCAAGTCGGTGATTGCCCCCAACCCAGATCTGCGATCAGATCAGATCCTTTTTCGGAATCGACGTAAAAGTCCATGCAGAAAGCTGTTGTTGAAATGAAGATAAAGATTGATATTGATACTATGGTCATCAAGGCTTTCATAGTGACCTCCACATAAGAAGTTATTATTAAAATCCAAAAACCATTGAATAGTATTATAGTAGAATATTACCAGATGTCAAGCATGGGTGGAAAACAAAAATATAGTTGTTGCAATATCAATAATCATGACTATTAAGGTCGATCGTGCTGCTTGCCATTGGGCAGGTTTAGAACCTGTCCCTAAGATTGCATTTTCATGCTTTGTTGTGAATTCGATCATGATGGTTGGTTAAACGACAACGACAAATTTTATTACGATTAAATTCCGAGCGAGTACAGTCCCTCCCCTTGCGGGAGGGACCGAAAAGGAGTACAACCATGAAAAGACGATTTTTATTATAAATCAGGGAAAAATCGTTTGTCAAGTACTTTTTTTTTCGATTTTTTTAAAAAATTTGAGAGTGTCAATTAATTAGTGATATTGGAAAATTTTTGTGTTATACTACATGAGAATCTTTAATTATGGAGGTAGACATTATGGAATGTCCCAAATGTATGATACCAAGTTGCGTTTTATAAGATAAAGTGTTATACTACATTTAACAACCAATTTTATTGGAGGTAGTATGACAACACATATAAGTGCAAAACCTCATCTTTCAAAAGATGAGATAAAAGCGAAGATGAAGGAAACAGTAGGATTTTGGCGAGTCAAGAGGTGGTTAGTAATATGGAATGCCTATGTAGATCCTCGTCCGGCAAAAGAGATAGCTTTACATTTGGGGATGTCGGTTCACACGGTTCATAATTTGATATCCATATATAACCGTCATGGTTCAAAAGGGATCGAAACACCTGGGAAGAAAGGTCGGAAAAATTATTATCTTAGTTACGAGGAGGAGGTAGATTTTTTAAAATCATTTGAGGATAAGGCATATTCCGGACAGATTGCAACGGCTTTAGAAATCAAAACCGTTTATGAGAAAATAGTTGGACACAAAGTTCACAAGACGACCATTTATAGAATGCTCAAACGTCACGGGTGGCGTAAAGTTATGCCACGTCCCTTTCACGTTGATTCCAAAAGGGAAGAACAGGAATCCTTTAAAAAAAACTTCCCGAACAAGTAAGTGAAATCATTGAGGCAACAAAGTCTTTTGATTCAAGGGATTTTATCATCATGGCACAAGACGAAGCACGTTTCGGAAGGATCAGCGGAGCTAAAAAGTCTTGGGCACCTCACAGTATAAGACCTTTTGCCCCTAGACAAATTGTGAGGAAGTACACTTATGCGTATTCAGCTGTTTGCCCAAGTATGGGTGAAATTACATCTTTGATTTTGCCATATGGAAATACACAAATGATGAATATGTTCCTAAAACACGTATCAGAAGAGTTTGAAAAATACAATATCATAATGCTTTTAGACCAAGCGGGATGGCACAGATCCAATTGTTTGAAGATTCCACAAAACATCAAATTGATAAAACAACCGTCTCATAGCCCAGAACTCAATCCGGTGGAGCATATCTGGGATGAAATAAGAGAAAAACACTTTCATAATAAGGCTTTTGGCTCTCTGGATGAGGTAGAAGAAACTCTTTGCGTAGGATTAAATAACTTGAAAAATAATCATGATTATGTCAAATCCTTAACTAATTTCCCATATCTTGACTTCACTTTTTAAAACGCAACTTGGTATTACATTGTTACATGGATTTGGCTTGATAATTCTCGTTTAAAAAGTTAACATAATGATTAATTATCATGAGTTAGATGCAGAAAACTAACCTAAATGCCCGAAAAATAAGGACTTATGCAACTCTCATCCGTATCGCATTGATAATATGAAGTTACAATCAACAAGAGCCAAGATATTGAGATTTTTTATAACAGACAGCTTTAGTTGTCTGGGCATATAGGCCGTCAGCCGGAGGGCTAAAGCCCTCTGTTATAAGTAATTTTTCGGTTACCTGTTTAATGCAAATTAGTACAAGTCGAATTTTAACTTCAAGTTGAGAAAAAATCGACTTCATAAGATGAACGAGGTTGCGAGAAAATCGGTCGAGCTATATTCCGATATGGGTCTAACGAAAGAAATCCTTAAAAATTCGATTTTTTTAAGATCCATTAATAGATTTTTTTATAAACTGATTTCTTCACCATTTTTTATTGCATCATCGATCACGATGGATTCTTCTTTTATTT
>CAYGZC010000188.1:0-2644 GCA_964354225.1 uncultured Chlorobiaceae bacterium
AGCACGCATGGCACACGAGGAAACCGGCTTCGGTAACCCGGAGGATAAGAAAAAGAAAAACGAATTTGCCACTCGGCGGGTGTGTGAATCGATTCGTGATCTGCGTTCTGTCGGAGTTATCCGGGAAGATCGTGAAAAGCGCATAATCGAAATCGCTGAACCGATGGGCGTTGTCGCTGCGCTAATTCCCTCCACAAATCCAACATCAACGATGATGTTCAAAGCGATCATTTCTTTGAAAGGAAGAAATGCTATCGTTGCAAGTCCTCATCCCAAAGCTGTGAAATGCACAATCGAAGCCACGAATATTATTTCCCAAGCTGCTCAAGCAGCAGGTGCACCTCAAGGATTGATACAATGTCTAAGCAACCCGACCATCGAAGCGACAAATGCACTCATGAAACATAAAGATATTGCTGTTATTCTTGCCACCGGAAGCACACCGATGGTGAAGGCAGCATATAGTTCAGGTAAACCGGCTTATGGTGTTGGTCCGGGCAACGTGCCTGCGTACATCGAGAAAACGGCTAACATCAAAAAAGCAGTTGCAGATGTAGTCACTGGAAAAACTTTTGATAACGGTGTGCTTTGTTCAACAGAAGCATCGGTTATTGTTGATTCAGCAATTAAGAGTGCAGTGATTGATGAATTTAAAAAACGAAACTGCTATTTTGTTGAAGGCGACGATAAAGCAAAGTTGAGTCAATTGATGTTCGACCAACGAGGAGAATTGAATTCTGATATTGTAGGAAAACCCGCAACATACATTGCACAGAAAGCAGGAATTACTGCTCCCGCTGATACGCGTGTTTTAATCATAGAACTTCAAGGGGTCGGAAAAGAATATCCGCTCTCACATGAGAAGCTCTCTCCTGTTCTGTCATTCTATTCAGTGGATAATTGGCGTGAAGGATGCGAACGATGCATCGAACTGCTGGAATTCGGCGGTATAGGACATACAATGGTGATTCACTCGATGGATGAAGATATCATCATGAAGTTCGCGTTGGAGAAACCGGCATTTAGAATTCTTGTAAATACCGTTGGTTCGCTTGGAGCAGTCGGTTTTACGAATGAACTTCTTCCTTCTATGACATTAGGTCCTGGAACATTCGGCGGCTCAATCATATCAGAGAATGTGTCTGCAAAACATCTTTTCAATGTAAAACGGTTAGCTTTTGAAACTCGACCTATAAATCCTCCGGCGGGTTCTGATATCCAATTTCAACTACCATCGCAAAAAGTTGAACTCTCACCAAGAACATATGAACCTTCAGTACAGAAACCGGAAATAAAAACTCCGATTAGTCATAATATTCCGATACAAATTCCAAAACCATCTCAACAAAAATCGTGGATGGAGGAGATTGAGGAGCGGATTCGATTGAAAGCTTCAAACACTCAACTACCGAAACAACAAATTCAACATCCATTAGAAGAAAAGAAGCCGGACACTTTAGGTTCGGGGATTTCTGAAGACGAGGTTGAAAGAATTATAAAAGAATTTTCTAAACGATGATCGACCTCTCTGATACCTCCAGCCCCCTCTTCCCAGGATAGGATTGCGGGTGAAATCAAAAAAGCTGAATAACTCTTTTTATCTTCGTCCAACACTAACTGTTGCAAAAGATTTACCGGGTAAATACTTCGTCCGAAATACTCGGCGTAAGCAACTAATCGGTAAAATCGTAGAAGTTGAAGCATACCTTGGTGAGAACGATCCAGCAAGCCATGCATACAATGGACGAACACGAAGAAACGATGTCATGTACTGGACGGGTGGACATCTTTACGTCTACTTTACATATGGAATGCATTTTTGTGCAAACATCGTAACGGAAGAAGAAGGAAAAGGAAGAGCGGTATTGCTACGAGCAGTCGAGCCAATCGAAGGAATTGAAATAATGAAACGATATCGAAAGATGAATCGAAAAAAAGGTGCATCGGCATCCGAAGTGAATGCGACCAACGGACCTGCAAAATTTTGTGAAGCATTCGATATCAAGCGGGAACAAAACGGAACCGATTTACTTGGACAAGAAATTTATATAACGCAAGGAGACAATATTCCAAAATCCAAAATTATCTCATCGAAACGGATTGGAATTACCAACGGCTCAGAAAAAAAGTGGCGGTTCTATATCAAGGGAAATCCTTTCATATCCAGGCAGTGAAGTTTCAGAATAATGGAAGGTGACACTCCCCATCACCTTCCATCATTTTTGAATCCCTAATCCACTATTCAAACATATAACGATTCCTAATATAATATCGTCACATTCGCTTTCCCTTGCGGAAAATTATTCGAAAAAATTGCCTCTATTGTCAATATTAATGTTAAATATACTACACTTTTAAAAAATAAAATCTCGAAAGTGTCTTAAATGCTCTGAAAATGCAGAAAGATTATCGAAATGAGGGCTTTTTTAGATAAGGTATAGGGTCTTCTTCACCCGCTTGGTTGAATCCTCTCAAACGGAGAGCACAGCTATCGCATTCACCACAAGCGATGTCTTCACGCTGATAACATGACCAGGTAAGATGCAATGGCGCATTAAGTAAAATTCCTTTTTTAACAATTTCGGATTTTTTTAATTCAATTATCGGAGTAACAATTTCAATATGAGTTTCTGGCTTGGTGCCA
>CAYGZC010000189.1:0-18260 GCA_964354225.1 uncultured Chlorobiaceae bacterium
CAAAAAAGTAGCTCGCCTGATATTTGCAATCGGGTAGCATCTCAATTTTCTGAATCCTTCTTTTCATCACCTTCTGTATGGTGGACACGCGTCTATTTATCACCGTATTATGATACCCGATGGAAAACATCTTTTTATTATGCCAATCTCCAGCAAGGATATTATCTAACGGAAGATAGGATGTTCAGCGCTTATGGTTTTCTATCTATGTCTGGTGATATCAGATCGAAAGGAGGACTTTCTCCGGTTATTTTTTCCGATAATGCAATTATCGTTGGTATTGGATTAAATACGAAACCGTTTACCGGATTTCAATTTAATTTACAGCAAGGTGTTGCATTCGATTTAATCAAACGGCGGACAAGACCAAGTGTGATGGGTGATTTTAGGGCGGTAGCAATTTATGGCAATGGTATATATCCATCATTCAGCATGCATAATGATATGCAATTTCCACTTTCTCTTTTAGCCGATGTCTATTCTTCATTGGGTTATTATTCCAGATATAAAAATTGTATTTGGTATTTGCAAGCGAGAACGGGTCTTCGCTTGATTGAGTTATCGAACAGCGTGATAGATATGTATTTGAAGGGTGGTTTAGTTCGGGACACAGAAAAAGAATATTACAACAACCAGCTGGAAGGTGCTGTCGGACTTCAGGTAATTCCGGATATCAGATGGGGATTATATCTGATAGGGGAATTTCATCGTGGTTATTACTGGAAAGACGGCACAATCCTAAATCCTTATGATAATTATTATAACAGTTTTCGATTTTTCATTATCTATGATCGGACGTTCTAATCTATGATTGATTGGTTGATAGAATTTTTCCGTTCATCGTATGCGCCTCTGTATATGGCAACATATATTGTGGCGACCTTTCTTTTTATAAGTGGCCTCGATGATATATTTGTGGATATGTACTATTGGTTTCATCATATCTTCATGAAGAAAAAATTCAATAAGTTCCGGTACGAATCTCCTGAAAAGATTCATCAAATTGCCGAAAAGCCAATCGCTATTTACATTCCAGCGTGGCATGAGTATGATGTGATCGATAAAATGCTCATGAATGCATGCCGCACAATTAAGTACAAGAGTTACGATATCTTTGTCGGTGTCTATCCGAATGATCCTGCAACAATATTAAAGGTAGAGGAGATCAGCAAACAATTTCCAAATGTTCATGCTGTTGTTTCCGATAAGGAAGGACCGACAACAAAAGCAGACAACCTTAATCAGATCCATGAAGGGATGCTTCGATGGGAAAACAGAACGGGTGTACGCTATGATATTATCGTAATGCATGATTCGGAGGACATTATTCATCCCATGTCGCTGAAGATACAAAATGCATTGATTCCGGAATATGATATGGTACAGATGCCTGTCTTTCCGCTGCACACGAGCCATGCGAATCTGGTTCATTGGACCTACTCTGATGAATTTGCAGAGTACCACACCAAAGATTTATTTGTGAGACAACACTTTAGCGGATTTGTACCTTCTGCCGGTGTTGGCACTGCCTTCAATCGATGGATTATTGAATTTGTCGGAACTTCGTTTGCAAAAAATATCTTCCGAGCAAAATCGCTGACTGAAGATTATGACATGGCTCTTCGTCTTGCACTCGGGAAAGCCAAAATGCTCTTCGTGTACAAACCTTTTGGCATCAATTGTTCAACACGAGGATATTTTCCACACTCGATGAAAGCTTCCATCCGGCAGAAAAGCAGGTGGATAACAGGAATCTGCCTTCAATCCTGGCAGACAATGGGCTGGAAAGGTGATGCAAAATTTAGATTTGTACTTTATCGTGATCGGAAAGCAGTTGTTACGAACATCATCAATTTTTTTGCATACATCGTCATTTTGTATCTTATTATGTATGAATCCATAAGATTTGGTTTCGCCGCTTATCGTGAGCTTCCGCCCATTGTAATAAAAGGAACAATCTTGTGGGATCTCGTTGTTATTGATAGCGTCCTTATGTTATGGCGTATCGTACATCGTTTTATTACAGTTCGGCGTGTATACGGTGCATGGGCTGGAGTTTTAAGCATTATTCGTTTACCGGTATCTAATATTATTAATTTCAGCGCAACAGGAAGAGCGCTTTATCAGTTTACAAAGTCTGCATTGAGGAAGAAAGAACTCAAGTGGGAGAAGACGGCACATCACTTCCCAACTGCAACCGAGCATTTAAGACACTAAATTTACTTTCTTATTTAAGTGAGAAGAGCATGATAAAAAATATTCGAATACTTTATGTTGATGATGAAGAAGAGTTAAGGTTTCTCGTTGAGAATCAACTAACCACTGAAGGATTCTTTGTCGAAACTGCGGATGATGGGGATACCGCCATTAAGATATTAAAAGAAAATTCGTACGATATAATTTTACTTGATATTCGTATGCCGCGAGTCAACGGGATTGAAGTTCTGAAGTACATTAAAAAACAAAAAATAAACACAAGAGTTATTATGCTCACCGCTGTGGATGATTTATCCGTAGCTCTCGAGGCTGTAAAAAGTGGAGCGATCGATTATCTTACTAAGCCGTACGAATTCGAAACTCTGATAAAAGCTATTCAAAGGGTTGTTGCTAAATAAAATTTTTGCATATCAGGGAGATAGAATTCAGGTAACTATCCGTTTATTGCATTTTCTACCAATAGTTTGTAATTTGATGCTGTAATAGAGGTCAAGTCCTATGCAACGGGCAATTTCCAAACCCCGCCAGGTCCGGAAGGAAGCAACGGTAGGAAGTCAAGCTCGTGTGATATAGGGTCGCTTGACCTCTTTTAATTTATTGCAATCCAAACTAAAATTTCTTATTTTATATAAAATTATAAAAATGTGTGTCATTTTAATTAATAATAACACTTGTCACCAATCATAAATTCTTTAGCAACAGGTTTCTGGTCAACGTTGTTGGGTGTATTGATATTACGAGTTTTTTATCTTTCAAGACTTAGTTTCCCCGCTTCGTTCCAAGGCTTCGCCGCGGCATCGATCCGCAGGCGTCGTTGCAGTATTTTCACATTAAAAATGAACCCCCTTATTAAACCGATATATCTCGATTTTGTAAAGAGGGGTTCGGAGGAACGAATTATATATCATGCAAAAAGAAATAATCATCAATGCAACCGCCAACGAAATCAGAATTGCGATAACGGAGGATAAGCGTTTAGCCGAGCTCTTTGTTGAAACTCCGGAGAAAGAGCGGATGGTCGGCGATATTTATTTTGGGAAGGTTGCAAAAGTAATGCCCGGTATTCGGGCTGCGTTCATCGATCTTGGCTTGAAGCAAGATGCCTTTCTCCACTTTTCGGATATTGGAAGCACATTTGCAGAATATTCATCGCTTATTGGTGATGAAGATTCAGACGTAGATGTTGAAGAAGATATCGATGAAAATAATGGTGCCGCAGTCGGGGAGAACAAAACGCCGGTTTCCCAATCCAGACCTGCCCCATCCGATTCAAATGTTCAGACTACATCACCGCGCAGACCGCAAGCACCTGGTAGAGGCCTAGCAATTCCAGACATAAAACGTGGTCAAGATATTGTGGTCCAGGTAACGAAAGAACCTGTTGGAAGAAAAGGTGTGCGGGTTACTTCAGAAGTTTCCATCCCTGGACGTTTTTTGGTTCTGCTTCCTTTCGATGGTAAGATTGGTGTTTCAAAGCGGCTTCAGAATTTTAAAGAAAAACGTCGGCTCCGCCGTATTGTTCGAAGTATATTACCCGAAAGTTTCGGCGCAATCATTCGTACTGTCGCTCAAGAACAGGATGAAGCTTCGTTGAAGCAAGATATGGAAAGTTTGCTTACTACCTGGCGTGAGATCGAAAAAAGCATCAAGACTGAAGAAGCACCGGCACTTTTGTACAAAGATATGGCTACAACATCAAGCGTTATTCGGGATCTTTTTACAGGAGATATAGATCGCGTTGTTGTTGATTCAAAAAAGTTATTTAAAGAAATTCGTACTTATGTGAAACTTGTTTCACCCGATCTGGTAGAAAAGATTGAGTTTTACAAAGATCGAGAACCAATCTACGATGTGTATGGCGTAGAAAAAGAAATTGCAACGGCACTTAGTCGCAAGGTATGGTTGAAGAGCGGCGGTTATATTATCATCGAGCAAACAGAGGCAATGGTTGTCATCGATGTAAACAGCGGCCGTTATGCAGCCAAGAGGGAGCAGGAGCTAAACTCACTTCGGACGAACCTCGAATCTTCAAGGGAGATATGTCGGCAGCTCCGTTTACGCGATATCGGCGGTATCATCGTTATAGATTTTATCGATCTGGAGGATGAACGCAACCGGAAAAAAGTTTACGATGAACTGCGAAAGGAATTTAAACGAGATCGCGCAAAAGTTACGGTTCTTCCGATGACTGAAATTGGTATAGTTCAGATAACACGCCAGCGTATCAGGCAAAATATTCTACAAAGTTTCAGCGAGCCATGCCCCGTTTGCGGTGGTGGAGGTATAGTCGAATCAAAATCGAGCATTGTGAATCATATTGAACGATGGATTCGGCGCTTTAAATCAGAATCGAAAGAGCTGCGTCTGAAGCTCACTTTACATCCAAGTATTGCGCAGTACTTAAAAGAAGGTACGATTCGGAGGATCACAAAAATGATGTTTAGATATTTTGTATACATCCGAATAGAAGAAGATCCGAGACAGCCCATAATGGAATTTCATTTCGTCTCGCTAAAACAGAATAAAGATATTACGGATCAATATAATTCATGATTAATAAAGGAAGATTTAATGAAAATATTTATCGATACTGCAAATTTGAATGAAATAAAAGAAGCTGCAAGCATGGGGCTTCTTGATGGTGTTACTACAAATCCAAGCTTGGTTGCGAAGGAAGGAAGGAAGCACAAAGAATTATTAAAAGAAATCTGTGCTATCGTAGAAGGGGATATCAGCGCTGAAGTTGTTGCTATGGATTACGAGGGAATGTTGCGGGAAGGTCGGGACCTGGCAAAAATTGATGATAAAATTGTTATCAAAGTTCCATTGATTAAGGAGGGTTTGAAAGCAGTAAAAACTTTAAAAGCCGAAGGGATTAGAACAAATGTCACGCTCTGTTTCTCACCAAATCAAGCGCTACTTGCTGCAAAAGCTGGAGCTTATATTTTAAGTCCTTTCGTCGGACGATTGGACGATATCAGTACGAGCGGCATGGAGTTGATATCTCAGATAATTACGATTTATAGAAATTATGGTTTTGATACTCAGGTACTGGTTGCAAGTATTCGTCACCCCCTGCATGTTGTTGAATCGGCTTTGATGGGTGCCGACATCGCAACCATTCCTTATAATGTTTTAACTCAGCTTATTAAACATCCTCTTACTGATATCGGGATAGAGAAGTTTCTTGCAGATTGGAGAAAGGTTCCGCAATAATCTATGAAACACACAGCATTTTATAATATCCACAAGCAGCTTGGCGCGAAGATCGTTGAGTTCGCCGGGTTTGAAATGCCAGTTCAATACAGCGGTATCCTCGATGAACACAAAACTGTACGCAATAGCATCGGTATTTTCGACGTCTCACATATGGGTGAGTTCGAGATACGTGGTAAAGATGCACTCACATTAATTCAAAAAGTCACAACAAACGATGCATCAAAACTATACGATGGTAAGATACAATATTCCTCCATGTGTTACCCAGATGGCGGCATCGTTGATGATCTGCTGGTGTATAGATTCAAAGATCATTTCATGTTAGTGGTTAATGCTGCGAATTTGACAAAGGATTACGATTGGATACGCTCGAATGCCGGTGGATTAGATGTTGAAATCATCAATCAAAGTGACGACATTTCACTTCTCGCTGTTCAAGGTCCGAAGTCGTTGGCAGCACTTCAAAAATTAACAGGAGCAAATCTTTCATCAATACCGTACTACTCATTTGTTAGAACGAATGTCGCAGGAATTGATATGATCGTTTCCCGTACGGGTTATACCGGTGAGTTAGGGTTCGAGCTTTACTTTGATGCGGCGGTTACTGTTTCAGAAATAATTTGGAAATCAATAATGGATGCAGGCAGGGAGTATGGAATCAAGCCAATAGGTTTAGGTGCGCGCGATACACTTCGGTTGGAAATGGGTATGTGTTTGTATGGAAACGATATCGATCAAACCACAAATCCTATTGAAGCCGGCTTGGAGTGGATTACAAAGCTCGATAAGGGTGATTTCATCGGTCGTGATGTTCTGTTTAATGTAAAAAAAGAGGGTGTTAAAAGAAAATTGGTGGGTTTCACAATCGAAGGGGAGAAAGCATTCCCTCGGCATGGATATGAGATAAGAATTGATGGAGTAGCAATCGGGCATGTAACGAGCGGCACTGTATCACCGATACTTGATAAAGGAATCGGTATGGGATATGTCTTAGCGTCTTCCGCTCATGTGGGGAACATATTGGATGTAAAAATTCGGAACAAAGATATTAAAGCACAAATTGTAAAGATACCATTTATTAAAAAATGAAAACATCACAACCTAAAAAACGAATCCAGGTTACAGTTCATTTTACTCCAGCGAATCTCGATGAGATGCACCTAAAAGATAAAAACATTGTAGTCATTGATGTTCTACGAGCCAGCACATCGATTGCAATGGGGCTGCGGAATGGTGCTAAAGAAATCATACCGGTTAGCAGTGTTGAAAATGCTGTAAAGATATCCGGCAGTTTGTTCGGTGATGTCACGTTGCGAGCCGGTGAGCGGAATTCAAAGATGATTGAAGGATTCAATCTTGGTAACTCTCCCGCTGAATTTACTGAAGATGTTGTGAAAGGGAAATCAATTATTTTCATGACGACAAATGGATCCGTAGCAATAGTTAAAGGCAAACATGCAAAAAATCTCATTGTTGCCGGTTTTGTTAATTTTTCGATAGTGGTCAAATTCTTGAAAGAACTGAATGACGATTTCATCATAGTCTGTGCCGGTAAAGAGAACACCTTTTGTATCGAAGATACGGTTTGTGCTGGTAGGATTCTCAATAAATTTGCGAAGGAATGTAATGGAGAATTGATCCTTGATGATGCAGGAGTTGCGTGTACAGTACTTGACAAATATTTTAGAAAAAGTGTTTTGCAAGTTCTGAAAAATTCCGAGCATGGAAAATATCTTACCGAGATAGGTTTCAATGATGATTTAGGAGTGTGCGCGGATATTGATTCAATCAATGTTCTGCCTGTTCTTTCAGGGAATGTCATCCGTATTCAGAAAACTTCAATAATTCCACCCAAATAAATGTTTTGCCGTAATTAAGCAGAATGGCAGAAAAAGCGATAAATATTCCGGTTTCTCCTTCAAAAAGATCACAAACGCAGCGAACCTCCGAGCGGCGAAAACATATTATTGCCATCGTTTGCATGGTTATTGGTTTGATTGTTGTCCTGAGTATATTCAGTTATACAAATGAAGATGAGGCAATACTTGAGAAACTTTCATTCGTCGATGTTTTCCGGCTTGCCTTTAACGATGAGGTGAAAGCATTAGCGAGCGAGTTACACAATCATTTGGGTCTGTTCGGTGCGCTTGTTGCAAATTTCTTTGTTAATTCCACGATTGGTTATGCATCCCTAATTTTTCCAATATTGATGATCGTATGGTCATGGATAATCCTTCGAAAGAAAGAACATTCGAAGTTAATCACATACACCAATTACTTGATTGTCTTTGCCTTGTTATTATCAACAACGTTTGGAATTGCGAACCTCATCATAGGAGGTGTAAATAACGAATGGAGTGGTTTAGTCGGAGCATTCCTGGCGGATGTTGTGACGAAACTTCTTGGTAAGGTGGGTGCGCCAATTGTTATTCTCACTGCGTTATTCATTACAGTTATACTTGCAATCGATTTGGATATCCATAGATCAATCGAGCGATTTAAATCAGTGTGGGAAAGTTTGTATGCTCGAATTTCTAAAAGGGAAACAGGCCAAATTCCTGAAGCGGTAGAAGAGGGATCAGAAGTTATGATCCATAAAGCTGAGGGAGATATTGTAACTGCTGACGTGGAGGATAACGAGATCGAAGTTGTTAATGAAGAAGTGCTGCCCAAAGAAGAGGAATCATTTGAAGAGATTGAGAAAGAGCAGGAAGAAATTCCGATTGAAGTACAAGAGAAAATACTAGAAGTTGAATCACCTGCCGAAGAACCGGTAAAGCACACCGAGCTTGAGACGGAAGAGATTGATTACATTTTTCCATCTGTCGAGTTGCTGGATACGCATCGACAATCGGAAACCATACCCGATGAAGAGTTAAAAGCGAATGCAGAGCTTGTTCGTACAAAACTTGCCAATTTTGGAATTGAGATTGAAAATGTTAGTGTTACCCCGGGTCCGGTTGTAACGTTATACGAGCTTGTACCTGCCTCAAGTGTAAAGATCAGCCGCATCGTAAGTCTTGCCGACGATTTAGCTTTAGCACTTGCTGCGAAAGGGATTCGTATCATGGCACCAATTCCGGGTAAGAGCGCGGTTGGTGTTGAGATTCCTAATAAAAATCCATCAATAGTTTCATTGCGCAGTGTGCTTAACTCGACTAAGTTCCGCGAGATGAAAGCAAATCTTCCTCTGGCGCTTGGGAAAACAATCTCAGGTGATGTTTATACGGATGATCTCAATAAGATGCCTCACCTCCTTATTGCCGGTTCAACGGGTTCTGGTAAAAGTGTCGGCATAAACACCATTCTTGCAAGTTTACTATTTAAATTACATCCATCGGATGTCAAGTTCATTATAATAGATCCAAAGAAAATTGAACTTGCATTGTATTCAAAATTAAAATACCATTTTCTTGCTGTTTCACCAGATATAGATGAAGAAATTATCACAACACCTGAGAATGCAGTGTATGCACTGAAGGGTGTTGAGATGGAGATGGAAAAACGATACGATCGGCTTGCTGCCGCCGGTGTACGAAACATTCAAGATTATAATGAAAGATTTAAAGCAGGGCGGCTGAAGAATACGGAAACTATCGCACACCGTAAGATGCCGTATCTGATTGTGGTGATCGATGAATTAGCAGATTTGATGCTGACTGCAGCACGTGAAGTTGAAGAGCCGATTACACGTCTCGCACAGTTAGCGCGGGCAGTCGGGGTTCACCTTGTTCTTGCAACCCAGCGCCCATCGGTAGATGTTATTACCGGTGTTATCAAAGCAAATTTCCCAGCACGTATCGCTTATCAGGTTGCAACTAAAGTTGATTCACGTACCATTCTCGATATGAACGGTGCTGATCAACTTTTGGGAAGCGGTGACATGCTTTATTTGCCTGCTGGAAGTCCCAAGCCGGTGCGGATTCAAAATGCTTTTATCTCAACGGATGAAGTTGAGCGTCTTACCGACCATATATCGCGACAACAGGGATACAGCAAGCCATTTCCTCTTCCATCCATTTTAGAGAAGAAACGATCAGGAATGCGGGGAACCTCGAGAGAGCGAGACGAATTTTTTGACGAAGCCGCACGGCTTGTTGTTCGGCATCAGCAAGGATCGGTTTCACTTCTACAACGCCGACTAAAAGTTGGTTACTCACGTGCCGCACGGTTAATCGACGAGCTTGAAGCGGTTGGTGTGGTTGGACCTTTCGATGGCAGCAAGGCACGCGAAGTGCTTATCGAAAACGATCAACAGTTGGATAACATACTCAGGAATTTATGATAAAGAATCAAAACAAAATCATATTGATACTCATTGTTGGTTTAATCTTCAACACTCTCAATGCGATTTCGGGAGATGATGCCGGAACGATCATCAAGAAACTTCAGAAGAAATATAATGGCATCCGTGACGCTTCGGTTACATTTTCACAACATGTTCAGTTTGGGGTAACAAAGAGTGAGCAGACATTCAGCGGTAAATTCTCGATGAAGAAAGGGAATAAATATCGCATCGAGATGGATCAGCAAACAATAATCACTGATGGGAAATCGGTGTGGTCATTCAACAAAATAAACAATCAGGTATTAATTGATAAATACAAGGAAGACCCGAAGTCCTTCTCGCCGGATAAGGTGCTTGTCAATGTTCCGGGTAATTACAATTCGGTATTGTTAGGTAAAGAGAAGTCAGGAGAGCAAGAAGTAAGTATTCTGAAATTAACACCGAAGAACGAAAAGCTCAATTTAAAGTGGATGAAAATATGGGTCGATAACGATGACTGGCTTATGAAGAAAATCCAGATATTGGATATAAGTGATAATCTGATGACGTACACCTTGAATGAAATCAAGATAAATCCTGACATACCAGATAGTGCATTCCAGTTTGTCGTTCCTGATAGTATCAACGTAATCGACCTAAGGTAACTAACCAGTAAATCTTCCCAAACTTGATTGTGAATCAACATCTAAAAACCTTCATAAAATATCTCATCAGTATCGGACTGACATTTCTTTTCCTTTATTTTGCATTTAGAGGAACCGACTTTACTAGCTTATGGAAGATACTAACAGGTGCAAATTATTGGTGGGCTTTTGCGATGTTACCGATGCTGATTATAAGTCATCTATTCCGTGCTTGGAGGTGGAAATACCTTCTCCGTCCGATAAAACGAGATCTAAAATTCCGCAACCTTTTTTCGGCTACAATAGTCGGTTATATGCTTAATAATCTTTTCTCTCGTCTTGGTGAAATCGCTCGACCTTATGCAATCAGTAAATTAGAAGGAATTTCTCGAAGTGCAGCCTTAGGAACAATTCTGGTGGAAAGAATTTTTGATGTTTTGTCGTTTATGGTTGTTGTTGGATTAATTCCACTTGTTTATTCAGGACCTTTGACACAAGTTTTTCCTTGGTTGGAGGAAACCGGAATCTGGGTAACTGTAGTAACGCTTGCAATTCTTGCGTTGTTTACATTTTTGATGATGCGGAGGGATATTGTTGTCCGGGTATTGAATTTTATTACGCGACATCTTTCACCCAATAAAGCAAAGCTGGTCGAGCATATAACACATTCTTTTTTAGATGGCTTTCTCTTTTTAAAAGAGCCGAAAAACTATTTTATGATTGGCATATTGAGTGTGTTAGTGTGGGGATTTTATATTATAATGCAGTTCATTCCGTTTTACGCCTTCGATATGACTGAAAAGTATTCACTTGATATGGGTACAGCGTTAGTTGTACAAGCAATATCAAGCATCGGATTTATTCTCCCAACTCCCGGTGGAACAGGTTCGTATCATTATTTTGTAATCCAAACTTTAACGAAACTTTATGGCGTTGGCGATGATGTGGCTCGTAGTTATGCAACGGTTACACATGCTATCGGATTTATAGGGACTATACTTATTGGTTTTTATTTTTTCTTCAGAGATAAACTTCACCTCGGTGATATTGCAAAACGTGAAATTGTACAGACACCGGCAAGAGGAGATTCTAATAATGCTTCGTAAACGATGGCATATATTTATTACACCTATTTTATTTTCTCAGATCGCATTCACTCATCCCGATGCAACCAAAAGCGAAAGAATGTTTTATGGAATTGGGGCGGGTTTAGGTGTTACCTTAATTAATTCTGCAAGTGTTGTTGATTACCTGAACACAAATTCTCCACCCTCGAAGATTGATGACTTTGGAGTTGCAGCAGAGTTTTTCGGCTTCGGAACATTCCAGATCTCTGAATCATGGGGAGGTAAACTTGAATATGCTTATTTAATTAAATCATACAATATACCGGCAGCCCCTATGCCGGATTATACCTTTTCGTACAATGTGCATCTGCCTACCGTACTTGCCCAATACTATTTGATTGGTGAAGGGTTTCTTTTTAAATTTGGAGGAGGGATTGGGTATCACTTTGCTCAGTTTTCCAGAAATGTGAATCTTTCAAATATTCAATATAAATCGTCTGGTTTTGGAGTAAAGTTAGAAGCAGAAGGCAACACAGCTTTCGACGATCATTTGTTCGGCACGATTGCTTTAGATGTGCGTAGTAATTTTATGAGCGAATTTAAAGATCCTGATGGTAACAAGCTTTTCATTCGTGCAACAAATAAAAATGTAAAGATGAGTTTCTTCAGCATCGGATTGAAATTCGGAATAGTATATTATATCTGATTGTAATTATATCATTAATCAACGTGAACTATTAATAATAAACTTGGAGTAGATATGCAGTTAAAAAGATTATTCATACTGATTGTTGTTGCTGTCTTTGTGTTTATCGGTATCGTATTTGCACAACAGCAGGATATCCAAAAGAAATTCGACAAACCAAAAACAGAGAAAAGGAATCCAGTGGTAATAATGAAAACATCAATGGGAGCAATAAAGATCGAGTTATTCAAGGATAAAGCTCCAATCACTGTTAAAAATTTCCTCAGCTATGTGGATGATAAGTTTTTTGATAAAACCGTATTTCATCGTGTTATCAAGGGTTTCATGATTCAAGGGGGCGGTTTCACAACTGCTGATACGATGAAACAAAGAGCCACGAAACCTCCGATCAAGAATGAATCGGACAATGGGTTGAAAAACGATCGCGGTACAATCGCGATGGCACGAACACCAGATCCCAATAGTGCCACATCACAGTTTTTCATTAACGTTGTTGATAACGCTTTCTTAAATCGCAGTGATAGGGATGCCGGCTATGCGGTCTTCGGAAAGGTTATCGAAGGATTGGATATTGTTGATAAGATACGCAATGTCCAGACAGGGAGTGCTATGGCAATTTCCGTTTATCAAGGTAAAGAAACTCCCCCGCAGGCAATGCAGGATGTTCCTGTCACCAAAGTGGTTATCGAATCAATTCGCCGCACCGATGTTAAAAAGTAAAATTTAATTTTCATCTGCCATCTCTCTATGGCAAAGTCTAAAACAGATGGTGTACCGTATGAACAAGTAGAAGAAGATCTTCGTCAACAGAAGTTCTCGCCGGTATACTTTTTTTTCGGTGAAGAAGATTTTCTCATCGAGCAGACGGTTGATCTTTTAATCAAACAAGCTCTCGATGAGACAGCAAAAAGTTTTAATCTCGATATCGTTCAAGGTAGTGATGTGGATGCGAAGGACATCATCTCCCTCGCATCTGCATACCCTATAATGTCGGAGCGGCGGGTTGTTGTCGTTCGGGAGATTGATCGATTGGCGGATAAAGAGCCGCTCATTCCATTCATCGAAAATCCATCACCCACAACATTATTTGTACTTATTTCCGAGAAAGCAGATTTTCGTTTAAAGTTTTATAAATCTCTTCAAACACATGCTGTCGTTGTCAGATTCAATCAGTTGTATGAAGATAAAATTCCGATCTGGATTGAAAATCGCATAGTAAAGCTTGGGAAGAAAGTAACTTCAGAAGCATGTCAGTTGCTGCAGTCGCATGTTGGGAGGTCGCTACGTGAAATTCAGAATGAGATTGATAAGCTATTTATATATCTCGGCGATAAAAAGCTGATAGATGTTGATGATGTTAATGCGGTTGTCGGTATGTCGAAGCGGTACAACATCTTCGAGCTTCAAAAAGCAATTGGCAAAAAGGATATCGCCTCGGCACAGGAAATTATGGAGCGGATGATGGATGCCGGTGAGTATCCGGTGAGCATGATCGTGATGCTGACAAAGTATTTTCAGAAACTTTGGCTAATCCCGGAAGTTAATCGGAAAGGATTATCTGACTACCAGCTTGCAACTATGTTGGGGATCAAGCAATATTTCCTTAAGGAATATATCGAAGCTGCGCGTAATTATTCATCGATTCAAATTACAAAATGTTTCGCTACACTTTTGGAAGCAGACGAAACCTTAAAATCATCGGGTCGGGATGAAAAGCTTATTATGACTCTGATGGTTTATAAATTGATTAACAATAATAGTGTTAATTTAGAACAATCGAAACGACTTTCCCGCTAACAGACGTAGTTTCCGGGTAGGAACTTTCAGGGAGCTACGGTAATTTCCAATCAAACTGAAGATGCTATTTTGACGAAAAAGTCGAAATATTAAGTCGTTACAATATCATCTACCGCATATTTTACACCTTTCTATTAGCTTTTTCTTGACATAGTGATATTCTTATTGTAAATTTCAAATAAGTAGAAAGACCATCCCTTAAATTAATATGCCATTAACCTTAAAAGACAAAGAAGAAATTCCATCCGAACAAGTACCGACACCCCAGCCGATACTTCATAAACCTAAAGAAGACAGCCGCTTATTGAAAAACATTGTGCGGATTTTATTTGTTCTAATCGTATCCGCGTCTCTCATTTTTTTGGTTTATATATTTTCAATAAAAGATCGAACACGATCTTCTCAGAGCGAAGCATATGATCCTTCAACCGCTGAGGTATCAAAGCCGGATGTTGATCAACCAACGGAATCTAATCAATCAGTCAGCAGTCGAGCTGAAGAAACTTTCCCAAAGTTGATTGGTGCTGGGCAATATACAATTTTTATCTCATCTTATGAGATTAAAGAGCCAGCCCACGAGGAAGCTTCGCGGTGGAACGAAGCTGGATATAAAACATCTGTAGTTGAAGCAAATAATCATTTTCGTGTTTCACTTGGTAAATATACTGCTGTGCTGGATGCGGAAAAAACTGCTCACGAGTTAGGAGAGGCATTTGAATATGGATATTGGATAGGAAGTTTGAAATAATCAAATGATAACATTTATTTTCGATCTAACTCTTGATTCTTACACCGATTCATAGTATATTTTCAACACGGTGATCGCGGGAGATCATGCCGGCTTATAGAGTAGCAGAGTATGGTCTTTTCCCGAATAGAGATTCACAATGATATTATGTTTAAACTGACAAAAAGAAATAATCTCGCACGAAGGGCGGGAAATTGCGTCTTTACTACTGTATATGGTGTAATAACGCAATGCGTATATCAATAGTTATGCGAAATTGCAGATACAATTTATAATCGTTTTGCGGCACACTTTGGAGGATAAACAAGATGGATATAAGCGATACCGATGCACTCAAAAAGTTACCATGGGATTTGATCGACCGCCTTAACGATGCGGCACGAGAAGCGATGTATTCACATTGGAATGCCTTGCTCACCGTTAATGGAATACTCATCGGCGTTCTTTCGGTTTTAGCAGCTTTTGGCAAAGTTGAGAGGTATCTACTACTCGCTTTCTTTTCCAGTTGTGTTGTTCTATCTGTTTTGCTTATATGGAATTTCATTAGTTTTCAAGTTATGTATGATGAATTGTTGAAGAAGTTGCTTGGCATAAATCCTGTCCCGACTCCTGCCGACCGAGAGCAACGTATTAAGCAAAGACAACGTGAGTCGGGTTGGCGATTCAAACGTACTTCCATCGCTCAATTTCTTTTGTTGGCTGAGACAGTAATACTTTTCTTCGTTATCTATGAACTTTAATATTTTGCTCACTACAATTGGTTCGCAAGCCAACCTCTCCAATTGTATTTCCATCAAAATGCTGGGCACGGTATCGGAGAAGTATTCAAAGAACCACTTTTCAAAACGCTTCCAATCTGTTGTAGAGATAGGATTAGAAAAGCCGTGTGCCGCAAAACGAAAAAGAATAGAACTGCAACTTCGCATAACAAGCGTAAACATGGCACTCATTCTTTTGGCAATGGCTTTCATAAATCTTGTCTCCTCGTATTATTGTATTCGTTCAACCGTTTTGCTCGCGAAAAATGAATCATTCTTAGCTCGCAAAACAGTTGCATGTTTACGCTAAACGTTAAGCGCAATGCATATTCAATAATAAGATAATAACATGAACCCGTTTGATTCTGAAGCCTTACGGCTCATCTTCATTTTCTTTGTGCCTGGATTTATTTCAATTAAGGTATATGATCTGTATGTTCCATCTGAACGAAGAGATTTTTCAAAATCTTTGATGGAAGCGGTCAGCTTTAGCTGTGTCAATTTCGCTATCACCTACTAGGCTATCGTTGCGATACACTCGGGCGGATTTCAGAGTGAACATCCATTCTTCTATTACCTGAGCACAATTATCATTCTTTTTATTGCCCCAATCTTTTGGCCTATCGCCTATTTCAAAATTCTCTCACTCGCATCTGTTCGTCGGCGAACTATACACCCCATTCCTAAACCTTGGGACTATGTTTTTTCTCAGGGCGAATCTCTTTGGGTAATTGTGCACTTAAAAGATGGAAGACGAATCGGCGGCAGATACGATACTAAATCATTTGCTTCCTCGTCCCCATCTGGTGAACAGATATATCTAGAGGAAGTTTGGCGACTCGATGACGACGGCAAGTTCATATCGAAAGTTGAAGGTTCAAAAGGAATCATTCTGTCACACCAAGATTTTGAAGCAATCGAATTTTTTCAACAACAATAGGAGCATGTACTATGGATGACGGATATAATCCAAATTCAAATTCTAAGCCACCAGAGAAGGAAGTTCCCTTTAAGGAAGGTTACCAACCTTCGAAGAAAGGTTATCAACCCAGCGACAGCAATCTTAATCCGTCCAAACCTCCACAAGGCGGATCAGGTGTGCCGCAGAAAGATACCGGCGATAAGAATGGTGGAAAGAAAGAGTAGGCACTGCACTTAACAATAGTTATGTACCACGCAGTTCTACCAATAGGAATCAATACCAAATCTCATGAAACCCAAACTTTTCGTTGGTTCTTCAACTGAAGCACTTAAAGTTGCGTACGCAATCCAAGAGAGTTTAGAATGCGATGCTCTTTGCACCGTTTGGAAGCAAGGTATATTTGATCTATCGGGTAATGCTCTAGACAATTTGCTAAATGCAGTAGAGCGATTTGACTTTGCCATCTTTATTTTCCAACCTGACGATGTTTCCAGAATCAGGGAAGAAACAGTAAGAACAGTAAGAGACAACGTCATATTCGAACTCGGTCTTTTCGTAAGCAGACTTGGCAAAGAAAGAGTCTACTTTCTCGTACCCAAGGATTCTGAGGAAATCCACATGCCGACGGATCTCTTGGGAGTTAAGCCAGGTCATTACACTCCACCCGAAAAAGATGATGATCTCTTAGCTGCCCTCGGTCCTTTCTGCAATCAAGTAAGAAGACGCATTGAAGATAAAGGTGAATTTGATAAGTCGCTTTCTTCAGAAAAAGCATCTATCTCTGGTCTCAAATCTGAAACACTTCCCCATACAAACGTGGATGGCATTGAGTTAGAAACCAAGAAGAGCAAACATATAGAGAATGGTGTCACGGTTGATGACTTTGGTAATTTCACGATCTCTGAGGCTCCGACAGTATTTTTTGCGCATCGCATGAGCAAGTCCTTTCCAGGAATACGAGGATTGGAATGGTTCACGAACCCTAAGCAAGCTTTAGATAGACTCGAGATACTCCTCCGAAATCCGATTCTCTTTGAAAAGAGTAATGGTTATGGCGTAACACGCGATCCAATTTGGTGGTTTCGTGGCGGTCGTGCTTTTTATATAGATTCTTTCGCACGTCTTACTGAAACAAGGTGTCTGATGGATATCGATGAGTTGGAGATTGACAGACTTGCGATCTTCCACAGCTCATCGTATTATCAGAGTTTTGTTTACGTGGAAGTTCAACCTGATCAACCTATCGGTATCTACAAGACGAGTGCTGTTGACATACAGCGAATGGTAGAATCTTTCGGTTATGCATATGAAGAATACGGGATTTATCAGAATACACCCATTACTAGAGCATGTTACGATGATGGTGCCGCCGTTATCGATGGAACCGTCACTGATACGAGTGGTGCTCAGTTACGAGGTCGCTATTTGAGCAGATATAATTTCTTAATTACCTCTAAGTTCTCCCCGATAAATACGAAGGCTTTTGACATAGCATCAAAGCCTTTGCTCAACGGTATTCTCTTGGGTGAAGATCGGTTTAATGAATTGTTTGAGATGATAGAGAGACTACCTCGACACGACGGAGATTATTAACAAAACACAAACCACGTGAACTGCACGGCGCATAACACAACAAACAACAGCGCTCCATTTATGTATTGAAAGAAATTATAGTTGTCGCTCAATGCTTTTGATTAACAAAATATTATTCTCTTGGAGTTCATAAAACTGTTTCGTTATTTTACAAGACGTTCAACTCTTGCGATTCTATAGGAAACTTCGTATATTAATTCCACAAATTGACTTAGAATTGGAGATTTATAATGAAAAAAGGTATTCATCCCGCTTATAAGAAATCGATTGTCGCTTGTGTTTGCGGCGCAACATTTGAAACCCGTTCAACCGGAGGCGATCA